>CALJDH010000296.1 GCA_938023895.1 uncultured Aliiroseovarius sp. | reverse complement strand
ATCGGTGCCTTCTACTACCTGCGCATCGTCTACTACATGTATTTCGGTGAAGAAGGTGAGGGCGTCGAGCTGAACATGTCGCCCGCTGCTTGGGCGGCTCTGATGGGATCGGCTGCGATCATCCTGCTGGGTGTCGTGAACTTCTTCGGCATCGAAGGCGCCGCTGCCGCGGCTGCTGAAGCCCTTGTCAAATAAAGCTCTGCCCAAATGGCCCGAAGGTGTTGAGAAACGCGTTCTGGCCAGTGTGGACAGCACCAATGAAGAGGCCCGGCGTATTGCGCCGGGCCTTTTAGGCCCCACATGGGTGCTTGCGCATCAGCAAACAGCCGGGCGCGGACGTCGGGGCAGGCCATGGGCTGCGCCACGCGGTCACTTCTCGGCCACGCTGGTCATGCGCCCCAATGAAACCCCGGATCAGGTTGCGTTGCGCAGCTTCGTGGCATCCCTGGCGCTTTATGATGCCTTCGCCACGGCCACTGGGCGTGCAGGCGGGTTGTCGTTGAAATGGCCCAATGACGTGCTTCTGAATGGTGGCAAAGTGGCCGGCATCCTGTTGGAAAGCGCGGGCCTAGCAGGTGGGCAGGTCAGCCACATCGCCATCGGGATTGGCGTGAATCTGATCGACGCACCGCAGACCGAGCAGGTCGAAACCACCGCCGTGGCTCCAGTCAGTCTGGCTGGTGAGACCGGCGTACAGATGACACCAGAAGAGTTTCTGGGCTTTCTGGCTCCGGCCTATCAGCATTACGAAACTCAGTTCATCACCTACGGGTTCGATCCCATTCGCGAGGCGTGGCTGGCTCGCGCCGCCCGTCTGGGCGAGGTCATTACCGCCCGCACCACCCGCGATGAGTACGTGGGACGATTTGAAACAGTGGACGCGCAGGGCAACCTTGTCCTATCAACAGCAAAATCCCGCGAGGTCATCCCCGCGGCCGAGATCTTTTTCTGAAGGAGTGGCCCATGCTTCTGGCCATTGACTGCGGCAACACGAACACCGTTTTCTCGATCTGGGATGGCGACAAATTCCTGTGCACGCTCAGAACATCGACCCACCATTCACGCACGGCGGATGCGTATTTCACGTGGTTTTCGACGCTGATCAATCACTACAAGATTGATCCCGAGATTACCGGCGTGGTGATCAGCTCGACCGTGCCGCGCGTTGTATGGAACTTGCGCGTCTTCGCAGACCGTTTCTTTGGCCTGCGACCGCTGGTCGTCGGTAAACCCGATTGCCTGCTACCAGTCGCGTCTCGCGTAGATCAAGGCACGACGCCCGGGCCGGATCGACTGGCCAATGCTGTGGCCGGGTTCGAACGCTATGGCGGCGACTGCATGGTTGTCGATTTTGGGACAGCCACGAATATCGATGTGGTGGCCCATGACGGGGCCTATATCGGCGGCGTGATTGCCCCCGGCGTGAACCTGTCGCTGGAGGCACTTCACCAAGGGGCAGCAGCTCTGCCCCACGTGGACGTGACCCAACCCGACAAGGTGATCGGCACCAACACAGTGGGCTGCATCCAGTCCGGTATCTTCTGGGGCTATGTGGGTCTTGTGCAGGGGCTGGTGCAAAAAGTAAAAGACGAATACGGCCTTCCCATGAAGGTCATCGGAACCGGAGGGCTTGCGCCGCTCTTTGAACAAGGCGCGCATCTATACGACGAGATCGATGAAGATCTGACCATGCACGGGCTTGTGCGCATCTACGATTACAATAAGGAACAGGGCAACATATGAGCGCTGACCGTCTGATTTACCTCCCGCTGGGGGGCGCCGGCGAGATCGGCATGAACGCCTATGTCTATGGCTATGGCAAGCCGGGCAAGGAACGCCTGATCCTTGTAGATCTGGGGGTAACATTCCCGGATATGGACACGACGCCGGGTGTGAACCTGATCATGCCAGACATTTCGTGGCTGGTTGAAAACGTCGACCGACTGGAAGCGATCTTCATCACCCACGCGCACGAAGATCACGTGGGCGCGGTGGGACGGCTCTATTCGAAACTGAAGGCGCCGATCCATGCGCGCCCCTTCACCCGTTACCACGCGCAGCGCAAGCTAGAGGAAGCCGGGCAGGTGCCTGAGGTGGTGATTACGGCGGGGGTCTATCCGCAGGTGATTGAGGCGGGACCGTTCAAGGTCAGCTATCTGCCGCTTAGCCACTCGATTCCCGAAAGCGCGGGCTTGGTCATCGACACGCCTGCGGGTCGCATTGTGCATACGGGCGACTTCAAGCTGGATGAAACTCCGGTTCTGGGCGATGCGTTCGACGAAGACTTGTGGCGCGAAGTGGCAAAGCCGGGTGTGAAAGCACTCGTCTGCGACTCGACCAACGTGTTTTCACCTGCACCGGGCCGGTCCGAGGCCGAAGTTGGTCCGGAACTGACCCAACTGATCAAAGATGCCCCGCATATGGTGGTTGCGACCACCTTCGCCTCGAACGTGGCGCGGGTGAAGCAACTGGCAGATGCGGGCAAGGCCGCTGGCCGCTCGGTCTGTTTGCTGGGCCGGGCCATGCGGCGGATGATCCAGGCGGGGCTTGAAACCTCGGTTCTTCCTGACTTTCCAACCACGGTGACGCCAGAGGATGCGCGCGACATTCCGCGCGAGAACCTGATGCTGATCGTAACCGGATCGCAAGGCGAACGCCGGGCAGCCTCGGCGCAGTTGGCACGCGGGAAGTACATGGGGCTGTCCATGGCGGAAGGGGACATGTTCCTGTTCTCGTCCAAGACCATTCCGGGCAATGAGCGCGGCGTGATCCGCATCATGAACGCGTTTTCGGAAATGGGCGTCGAGTTGGTGGCCGAAAACGACCGCTATCACGTGTCGGGCCATGCCAACCGTCCGGATCTGCAACGCGTGCACGAGATCATCAACCCGCGGATGGTCATCCCCATGCACGGCGAACACCGCCACCTGCGCGAACACGCCAAGCTGGCCGAGAAGGGCGGGCGGCCATCGATGGTGGTGGTGAATGGCGCGGTCTGTGACCTGACGGGAGACGCCCCTCATGTGGTCGAACATGTTGAAACGGATCGCATTTATCTGGATGGAGACATCCTGATCGGGGCTCTGGACGGGATCGTTCGCGACCGGATCCGGCTGGCGTTGAACGGCCACGTAATCGTGAATGTGATCCTTGATGGCGACGAACCTTTGGGCGAGCCATGGGTCGAGTTGATGGGCCTGCCCGAGGTTGGTCATTCCAACGCGCCGCTGGTGGATGTGCTTGAAGAGGATCTGGGTCAGTTCCTGATGCGCGCGTCGAACAAGACGCTGCGGGACGAGGACAAACTGGGCGACGAGCTGAAACGGATCGCGCGCAAGTCCACCAATGACGAGATCGGGCGCAAACCGGAAGTGACCATCGTGGTTAGCCGACTGGAGTAATCCAACCCAAAAGCCAAAATAAAAAAAGCGACGCCTGTTTGGGCGTCGCTTTTTGCTTTGTATTCCGTTTCGTGGTTATCCCGCGCGACGCTCGTCAAAGCTTTTGGCGATGAACTCGGGCAGGTGATCGCCCATGCCCACAACCTTGTTGCCGCCACCGCGGTTGTTGCCACGGCCACGCGACTTGTTGCGGTCGTTGCGCTCGGGCTTGACCTCGGGTTTCGGCTGCTCGGCGGGGGCGGCCTCGGTCACTTCATCCTTCGGCTTAGCGCTCTTGCGCTGACGGGCAGGCTTTTCGGCCTTCTCCTCGTCAGATTTTGCACGGCTGCGCTTGGGCTTTTCGTCCTTCAGTGGATTGTCGACTCGCGGAACTTCTTTTTCGATCAGACGCTCAACGGCATCCAAATTCTTTTCGTCACGCGGTTCGCAGATCATGATGGCTTTGCCTTCACGTCCAGCCCGTCCGGTGCGGCCGATGCGGTGCACATAATCTTCCGCATGCCCCGGCACATCATAGTTGAACACGTGGCTCACATTTGGAATGTCCAACCCGCGCGCAGCGACATCCGAGGCGCAGAGGAATTGCAACGTCCCCGCGCGGAATCCGTCCAGCACTTCCATGCGCTTGGATTGCTCAAGATCCCCGTGGATCGGAGCAGCGTTATAGCCGTATTTTTTCAGTGACTTGGCGCAAATATCCACATCCGTCTTGCGGTTGCAGAAGATGATCGCGTTGGTGCACTTCTCGCCTTCACGGTCGATCAGGGCGCGCAGCAGCTTGCGTTTCTCGCTGGCGGCACGATCGCGGCGCGAGGCTTTGAACATGCACAGTTCCTGCGTGATCGTTTCAGAGGTGGTTGCCTGACGGGCAACCTCGATCCGTTCGGGATTCGACAGGAAGGTGTTGGTGATCCGCTCGATTTCCGGTGCCATGGTCGCCGAGAAAAACAGCGTTTGGCGGGTGAACGGTGTCAGGCCGAAGATGCGTTCGATGTCAGGGATGAATCCCATGTCCAGCATCCGGTCGGCCTCGTCCACCACCATGATCTGCACGCCAGTCAGCAGCAGTTTACCGCGCTCGAAATGGTCCAGAAGGCGGCCCGGCGTGGCGATCAGTACGTCAACGCCACGGTCGATCAGTTGATCTTGCTCTTTGAAGCTAACGCCGCCGATTAGAAGGGCTTTGGTTAGTTTCACGTGCTTGGCGTACACGTCGAAGTTCTCGGCGACCTGAGCGGCCAGCTCTCGTGTCGGGCAGAGCACCAGCGAACGCGGCATTCGCGCGCGAGCGCGGCCGCGCGCAAGGGCCGAGATCATGGGCAATGTGAATGAGGCTGTTTTGCCGGTGCCGGTCTGGGCAATGCCCAGTACGTCGCGACCTTCAAGGGCAGGGGGGATGGCGCCTGCCTGAATAGGGGTGGGGCTTTCATAGCCCGCTTCGTCAATAGCTTTCAGCACCTTGGGGCTGAGTTTCAAGTCAGAAAATTTGGTCATGTATGTCCTGTATCACGGACATCCTGCGCCCGTGCGGCTTAACGAGGGAGGCCCGTGTGGCGTGCGCTTTCGCGTCCCTCTCTGATGGGGAAGTGCCTAAAGAAAAAAGGCGCTAGGGTCAATGACATGGGTCAGATTGGGTGATTTGTAGCGAAAAACGTGCCGTTGTTGCACGGATCACGCGCTTGAATGCAGTTCAGGTTGATACCCGGCGCGGAGAGTCGCGACGGTTGGAGCCGGGGTCAGGACCTCGACCTTCGCGGCTGGACGGCTTGTCTGGGCATCATACCCATGTGGAGTAAATCGGCGCGCGGTATTCCCGATCAACAGGTGGGGATGGTCTTCGTGCAGGATGAACGTCCCATTGGGCAGATTCAAGCAATCGGCCACGTGCCGGATCTGCTGACGGGTGCGGGTCACGCGGGACTTGTGCAGCAGACGATCGATCTGAAGGTGTCCCATTGGACCGTGTGCCTTTGCCCATGCCGCTTTGAAGCGGCGATAAGCGTCTGGGCGGCAATAGGCGCACGGGCGATGTCCTGCGGCAAGGCCCACGGCTTCATCCAAGAAAAACAAAGGCGTCCAAGCACGTTCAGGCATAGGGCCGTGATACCGTCCTTTGGGGTGGGCCAGATCGCAGATGATCCAGTGCTGATGCTTCCAGCGCGACATGCCAAGCCGCCCCTCGGCGAAGGGCAGGATGCCGCGGTTTCCGGTGAACATCCCGCGGGATTGCTCCGCCACGATCTCGCCCGTGGGCAAAACGCGGTTTTGCAGGGGCGAGG
>CALJDH010000295.1 GCA_938023895.1 uncultured Aliiroseovarius sp. | reverse complement strand
ACGGATAGAGGTCACGGATATTGCCCGACAGGATGATGTGATCCGCATAGGTCACCGCCGAGCTGAACTCCTCGTACCATGACGGAAGGTCGTGATGTGTGGCCAGTGCCTGCGTGGTGTCCGCCCCGTGTCGTGTCATATGCCCCCTCAAACTCGCACCCTTACAATCCCGAGAATCTCAGTAAAAATGGACGTTAAGATGGCCCAATTTTGATCTTCTCGGAATTCGGCGGGCAGAACCCGGTACGCGATTATGAACCCTGCGCATCCCGTCCTGCTTAACGCCGTCAGCACGTTCACAAGAAGAGTGCGCCAATTCTGACGATCTTCAAGCTGACAAAATGTCCGCATGCCCCATGGTAAAGTGCAAAAGCTTACGAAAAGTGGAATTCTTAGACAGAAAACGTCAAGTATATGCCGTTCTTTCGCTTGAAACGGACGTGGAATAAAGCTCTGTAAGTCCGGCGAATAGAGTGAGGGCGCGAACATGGTATTGTCTTTGGGGGTCGATACAGGCGGAACCTATACCGATGCGGTGTTGATCCGGGACGAGGCAGAAGTCATCGCCAGCGCGAAATCCCTGACCACCCGCACGGATCTGGCGATCGGCGTCGGCAAAGCCATTCAGGCCGTGCTGGAAAAGGCCGCTGTCGCGCCAGCCGAGATTGCGATGGCATCGCTATCCACAACCCTTGCAACGAACGCGTTGGTCGAAGGGCAAGGCGGGCGCGTCGCGTTGATTTACATCGGGTTTAGGGAAGCTGATCTTGGTAAGCATGGTTTACACGACGCGCTGAAGGGCGATCCTGCACTGGTGATCCCCGGCGGGCACAACCATGCGGGCGGAGTTGCGGCTGAACTGGATGTTGACGCGCTTCGCGCGTTTCTGGCAGCGCATCACGGCATCTCGGGCTATGCGGTCGCCGCGCAATTCGCCACCCGCAATCCCGCGCATGAACTCGAAGCCGCGCAGATCATCACCGAGGTCACCGGAGCGCCGGTCACCTGCTCTCACCAGCTGTCGTCCAAGCTGAACGGTCCAAAGCGTGCCGTGACTGCCGTTCTGAATGCACGCCTGATTGGGATGATCGACCGGCTGATTGGCCGCGCTCAGGACGCCTTGCGCAACATCGGCATCGACGCCCCCATGATGGTCGTCCGGGGCGACGGCGCATTGATGAGCGCCGAGCAAGCCCGCGAACGCCCGATTGAAACCATTCTCAGCGGTCCCGCCGCCTCGATCGTGGGCGCGCGCTGGTTGACAAATGTGGACAATGCGCTGGTGTCGGACATCGGGGGCACCACCACCGATATTGCAGTGATCCGAGATGGAAAGCCCATGATCGACCCGGCAGGGGCTCAGGTCGGCGGCTTCCGTACGATGGTCGAGGCCGTCGCCATGCGCACCCATGGGCTGGGCGGTGATAGTCAGGTCCATCCCATCAGCGAAGGCTTAAGTGGCGGCGTCACCTTGGGGCCGCGCCGCGTACTGCCTGTGTCATTGATCGCGGCAGAAGCGCCCGAGGCCGTCCACGCAGCACTCGACGAACAATTGCGCATGACGGCTCCGGGGGAACATGACACCCGCTTTGCTCGCCGTGTGCCTAATGTCCCGACCGACGGGATCGACACTCGGGCAGAAACCTTGCTGGCGCGCCTTGGTGACGCGGTCCTGCCCCTGAACAAGCTTCTGCAGTCCCGTCTGGAAAGCAGCGCGCTGACCCGATTGATTGATCGCGGGATCGTTCAGGTTTCGGGCGTGACGCCGTCCGATGCCAGCCATGTTCTGGGCCGTCTGGACGCGTGGGACACCGAAGCCGCGCGCAAGGGGCTGGAGCTGTTTTCCCGCAAACGCAGCGGCAACGGCGCGCGGTTGGCGACCTCGCCCGAAGAGATGGCGCAGAAGATCATCGACCAGATGACCGAACAAACGGCGCTGACATTGCTAGAAACCGCATTTGCCGAGGAAGCGGACGATTTCGGGCTACCGCCCCAGACCCTCGCACGCCATGTCCTGACCCAACGCGCGCTCGCCAATCACCGTGGGCTGCTGGCGCTGGACGCGGCATTGAATGTCGAAGTCGTGGGGCTTGGGGCCTCTGCGCCCAGCTACTACCCCGCGGTTGGCGACCGTTTGCATTGCAAAATGCGGCTGCCTGAACATGCAGGCGTCGCCAACGCGGTCGGCGCAGTGGTGGGCCGCGTGACCTTCCGTCGATCCGGCACCGTGACCTCGCCCGCCGAGGGCAAGTACCGCGTGCATCTGGAAACTGGCCCCGAGGATTATCTGGACGCCGACGCGGCCATGACGGCGCTGGAGCAGCATTTGCGCGACGTCTCGCAGGAGGCCGCAAGAACGGCAGGTGCAACAGATATCCACTTTGTCACCGAACGCGATGTCCGTTCGGCCCAGATTGAAGGTCAGAACGTGTTCGTCGAAGGCACCATCATGGTCGAGGCCAGCGGTCGCCCGCGGGTTGCGGTGGAATAGGCTTATTGCCGGCTTTCCACCTTGCTGCCGTCTTCGACCAGTGCGGAAGGATACAAGATCACCGTGTCGCCTTCGGCAAGCCCCTGGCGCAACTCCGTGAACACGCCGTTGCTGTTGGCGATCTCGACTGGGGTCAATATGGCAACGCCGTCCGTCACCTTGAACACCGACCAATCCCCGTTGGTCCGGAACAATGCGCTGGTTGGCACAGACAAGACATCCTCGGCCTGCCACACGACGATGGCAGCTTCCAAACGATAGCCATGCCCCAGCCCCGCGCGATCTTCCGGCGGGCTTTGGATTTCGATCTCGACCCTCACGCGCTGCTCTTCAATGCCCAAGGCCGAGGCCTTGGTGACCCCGAACGGATCAACCCGCGTGACGGCGCCAATCAGTTCGTTGTCCTGCCCCCAATCGCGCAGGATCACCGTATCCCCAACCGAAACCCGGACCGCGTCGGACGAGATCAGGTTCACGATGACCTCAAGGTCGGACGCAATGTCGCCGATTTCCATGATCGGAGCGCCGGCGGGCAAGACGGTTTCGCTTTCTTGGAACACCTGCAGAATGCGGCCGTCGATGGGCGACAGAAGTGGAATTTCTGGTAGGTTGCTGTTCGCCCCCGTCGATCCAAGATCGTCCTGCCCCACAAGAATGGCCTGCGCATTTGCAAGTTCCGCCTCGCGCATCGCGATGGACGCCTCTGACGTGGCGCGACTTGCCCGGCTGGCCCGCCACGCGCTTTCCGCGCGGTCCAGCGTCGCCTTGCTGGCAATGCCACTGTCAAACAGCGCGCGCGAGCGTTCGACTTCCGAG
>CALJDH010000294.1 GCA_938023895.1 uncultured Aliiroseovarius sp. | reverse complement strand
GGCCATGCGATCTGGGCTACCATGCTCTTTTGGCATGATGGATCAGCAGGTCAACTTTCTGGGTATTCTTGATCGCGTTAGGTTGCTTTTAAGGGAGATTTGACAGACTCAAGATCAATAGGCTTAATATAACTGCTTTCTAAGTACTGGGGAGAGGTGGGCTCAATCCCAGAGAGAGTGTGTGCGGGGGTATGAACATGGCGTTATTAACGCTTACGTTTCCGCCTGGGACTGTTGCATCTATTTCCAAATCGCAAGGCGATTGGTTTGTAGATTCCGTCAACACCACCGAGGTGGTCGTCGTCGTTGATGATTTGGACAACGACGGAACCATTTCGAATGACGAATGGGATGCAGCCGTATCTGGGGACGGAAATGATATTGGCGATACGGGGTATCTGTATCGCGATGGCGGTGTATCCGGTTTTCTTTATTCAACGGACGGCATCACAACTTTCACCGTTGGGCAAAACGTCACCAGCATTCGCGCCGCGATGTCCAACCATTTCGATGCAGACGTCTCGGCCATCATCTGCTTCGCCAAGGGGACACAAATCGCGACACCCTATGGCCCACAGCGGATTGAAACTCTGAAGGAAGGGGACCGGGTTCTGACGGCCAATGGCAGCACCCGAGAGATACGCTGGATCGGACGTCGCGCGGTCTCGGCCTTCGAGATGCTTCATGCCCCGAAACTAAGCCCCGTGCGCATCCGTGCCGGTGCCTTGGGCAACCAGCTGCCGGAACGCGACCTGCTGGTCAGTCGTCAGCACAGGATCCTGATCCGCTCCAAGGTCGCCGAGCGCATGTTTGGCACGAAAGAGGTACTGATCCCTGCCATCAAGCTGGTTGGATGCTCGGGCATCAAGGTCGAAGAACAGCCCCGGGCGCTGGAATACTTCCACATCCTTCTGGATGAGCACGAGATCCTGCTGGCAAACGGCGCACCGGCCGAAAGCCTGTTCACCGGGCCGGAAGCGCTGAAATCCCTGTCGCCCGAGGCGGTCGACGAGATTGCAACCCTATTCCCTGAGGTGCTTGAACGGATTGCCCTGCAAGGCCCAGCGGCCTTGGTGCCGTCCAATCAGAAGATAAAACGCATGATCGAACGGCATATCAAGAACAACAAAGGCTTGATCGGCGCCTAGCTTCAACCATGCGTCAGCGGACGGCACGACCACGGGGATCACCCCTCGCTGGGCGCATGACCCCTGGCAGTTATTGCGTCGCGTCGGCTTATTTGGTCTGCTTCCCGTATGATGACTGAAGACCGCAGCGCACCAAAATTCGAGAACCTGCTTTACGCGATTGGCGTCATCGGCGCGCTAGTTGTCGGTCTAACGCTTTGGGCTTGGGGCCAACCGCTGATCTGCACCTGTGGTTACGTGAAGCTTTGGGAAGGCTTCATCTGGTCCTCGGGCAACTCTCAACATATCGCGGACTGGTATTCTTTATCGCATGTGGTCCACGGCATGCTGATCATCCTGCTGGGGCGTTCACCGATCCATCGCCTTCCCTATCCGGTTTTGCTTGGTGTCGCGATTACAACCGGCATGGCCTGGGAAATTGTCGAGCATACCGAATGGGTTCTCGGCCAGTTTCGGGAAGTGACGATCTATCAGGGCTATATCGGGGACAGCGTTTTGAATGCGGTGATGGACTATGTGTGGATGTGGGTCGGGTTCTTCCTAGCCCGCGCGCTTGCGCCCTCTGCTGTGATTGCAGTCATCCTTGTGATGGAAATCACCTCGGCCGTGCTGGGGCGCGATTGCCTGACCTTCACAACGATACAAGTCGTGTATCCCCTTCAGGCGATCGACAATTACCAGCAAGCCATCAACCCACGCGCGGTCGCGGAATAGGCCACTGCCCCGAGCCGACCTCGCCTTCGATCCCGCCTATTGCCCCACGACGGATTTGAGACCCAGAAGAATGGCCGCCAGAACCATGAACCCGCCTCCGATATGGTCGATCCACATCTTTGCAGGCCCCTTGAAGCGCGAGGCGATCCAGCTTGCGCCCAGACCGTAGGCAGACAAAAACATCCCATCCAAGACGATATAGGTCGCAGACAGGATCAGGAATTGCGGCCAGAAGGGGCTGTCGACCGAGATGAACTGCGGAAACAGCGCCGCAAAGAACATAACGGCCTTGGGATTTGCGGCCGATGTCAGAAATCCTTGCATCCACAGCGCATAAAGCGACACCGAAGCGCGCGCGCCCGGCACCCCGGCCCCACCCAGCTTTGCCCGCAGGATCATCCGCACACCAAGCCACAAAAGATAGGCAACGCCCGCCCATTTGATGACCGTCAACGCGGTGGCCGACGCGGCGATCAGAACCGCCAAGCCCAGACCGGCAGCCAACATATGCAGGACATTGGCAAACAGGTCGCCGGACGCGGTGGACAAGGCGCGCCGAAAGCCATGCGCGCCGCTGTTTGACATCATCAACAGCTGACTGGGACCCGGTGTGATCATCATTGCAAGCACCGTTCCGATGTAGAGAGTCCAGCTATCGAACGTCATGGGGTAACCTTTTGTTATGCCCTCACCGCCCCGGAAGTTCGTCCCGCGCCTCGCGGCTTGGCCAGTTGTCGATCGCGTCCACCGCTTCCTGTGCGGTTTCGACGAATTTGAACAGCTCCAGATCCTCGGCGCTGATGGTGCCGGCGTCGGACAGGGCCTCCCAGTT
>CALJDH010000293.1 GCA_938023895.1 uncultured Aliiroseovarius sp. | reverse complement strand
GGCGCGACCTCGGCCACCTCGAAGTCATCTGCGACCTGCGGGAACTCGGCGTGCAGGAAGGCCTGCAATTCACGTTGCGTCATTTTCAATTGCATTGTTTCCCCCAAGTCACTTCCCGCCTATCGTGGGCCCGACTTTGAGGGAGGACAAGATGGCAGACCCAATTCTGATCCGCGAGGACGCAGCGTCAGTTGCGCGATTGACGTTGAACAACCCCGGCGCATTGAATGCGCTGTCGGATGCGATGCTGGCTGCGCTGAAAGCTGAGCTTGAGGCGCTGGCCAACGACAGCTCGATCCGGGCGGTTGTGATCGCGGGCGCGGGCAAGCTGTTCTGCGCGGGCCATGACCTGAAGGAAATGACTGCTGGCCGTGCCGCCGAGGATGGTGGGCACGCCTATTTCAGCGACCTCTTCAGCCGCTGTGCCGAGGTCATGACCCTGATCCCCCGCTTGCCCCAACCGGTCATCGCCGAGGTGCATGGCATCGCCACCGCCGCGGGCTGCCAGCTGGCTGCCACCTGTGACATGGCCGTTGCAGCTGAGGGCACGCGCTTTGGCGTGAACGGCGTGAATATCGGTCTTTTTTGCTCGACCCCGATGGTCGCGCTGACTCGCAACATCCCGCGCAAAGTCGCGTTCGAGATGCTGACCACGGGCGAGTTCATCGATGCCGCCCGCGCCCGCGAGGTTGGGTTGGTGAACCGCGTCGTACCGCATGAAGATCTGCGTGCCGCGTCGGACGAACTCGCCGCGACGGTGGCCTCGAAACTGGGCGCCGCCGTAAAAATCGGAAAATCCGCCTTCTATGACCAAGCGCTGATGGATCTGGAAGAGGCCTATGCCTTCACCGGCAGTGTGATGGCCGAAAACATGATGCTGCGCGACACGGCCGAGGGCATTCAGGCCTTCATCGAGAAGCGCAAGCCTGACTGGTCGCAGAACGAAGACGCCTAAGGCTGAAACGGCACCACCGTCACATCGCGCCCGTGAAACTGCGCGATGTGACCGGGTTGCAGACAGATCCAATCATCCTCGGTCTGATCCAGAGGCTCGGACACCACGGCCCACCCCTGCCGACTTTCCGACCAGCGATAATAGACAGAGGGCGCATATTGATCCGACGCGCAACGGGCAGCCCACAAGGTAGTGCCGTCAGACATGGCGGCAGACAGGCGCAGATGCGGCGCATAGCCGTATTCCCGTGATAGATCCAACAGCGCCCGTGTCGCGCGCTCCATGGCCTGCGGCACGCTTGCCCCTTGCTCCATCGCCTCCAGCGTCAGCAAGAACAGCACTTCGCTGTCCGTTGCCCCTTGCCGTTTGCCATAAAGCGCGTCCGGGATCAGCATGTCCGCCCGCTTGCGGAACTGCTCGAACCCGCCGATTTGGCCGTTATGCATGAAGCTCCATTGCTTGTGCGCGAAGGGATGACAGTTGTTTCGACTGGTGGCAGATCCGGTGGACGCGCGCACATGTGCTAGAAACAGCCGCGACTTCACCTGATGCGCTATGGCGCGTAGGTTCGGGTCCGACCACGCAGGCAACACGTCACGGTAAAGCCCCGGTTCAGGCCGGTGATCATACCATGCAACGCCAAACCCATCGGCGTTAATGGCGGTTTTCGCCTCTTCCGCTTCTTGACTTTGCTGGATCAACGAATGGCCGGGCTGGACCACGACCTCTTCCATGAAAATAGGTGCGCCCAGATAGGCTGCCCAACGGCACATATTGCCCCCTTGCCTTCCAGTTTAGCCCGTCGGGCTTATTGGCCGCGATTGTGGGTCTTTGCGTATAGTCGCGCGATGATACGGCTGCCAGTCTTCTCAAACGCCACCGGAATGATGGCATGTATAAGGGCAGCACCTGCCGCCATAAAGAGCCAAAAGCTGAACGTGGCCGCAAATCGGGCGTGTTCCAAGTAGGTCTCATCTACTGAGTTCGGGTGGTCAAGAAATACCTTGCTGATCATCGCGCTTCTCCGTGAGTGTGTACAAAAAAGAATGCCCTACAAGTAAGCAGATATTTTCCCAAACCCTCGCAGTATGCGTTGTTTCTTGTGATAATTTCCCTCTATATGTAAATTATGCACAATTTTGACACACTAGATCGAAAAATCCTGAGCGCCCTGCAACAGGACGCGGACCAAAGCCTTGAGGATTTGGGCGCAAAGGTGGGCCTGTCGCGCAATGCCTGCTGGCGGCGGGTGCGGATCCTTCAAGAAAGCGGGATTATTCGAAAACGCGTCGCGCTTTTGGATCCGCAGAAATTGGGGTTGGGTCTGTCCGTCTTCATTCAAGTCCGCACCTCGAGTCACGACCCGGACTGGCTGGCAAAATTTGCGCGCGCCGTGAAATTGATGCCCGAGATCCTCGGCGCCTATCGCATGACCGGCGATCTGGACTACCTGATCCACGCGCGGGTGAATGATGTGAAGGACTATGACGCGCTCTATCAGCGGCTGATCGAGAAAGTCGATCTGAGTGATGTGTCTGCTAGCTTCGTCATGGAAGAGTTGAAGGAAACGACAGAACTGTCGCTTTGAGGACTGACAGTCCGAAGTTGGCGATCTAGAACATCCTCGACATCGAAAGCAAAGCTATGCCCTATCTGATCCTGATCCTCGCCGTCATTGCCGAAACCATCGGTACCACCGCCCTGCAAGCCAGCCAGCAATTCTCGCGGCTTGGGCCGTCGCTGACCGTGGTTGTCGCCTATGGGATCAGCTTCTTCCTGCTGGGTTGGGCGCTGAAATACATGGCCGTGGGCGTGGCCTATGCCATCTGGTCGGGGCTGGGGATCGTGCTGATCGCGGGTATTGGATATGCGCTGTTTGGCCAAAAACTCGACCTGCCCGCCCTTTTGGGTCTGGCGATGATCCTTGGTGGCATTCTGATCATTCACCTGTTTTCGCAGTCAGCTCAGCACTGAACAGGCGAAATACCCGCGCCCGCGCGCATTTCTACTGGCAATCACGTCCTAACCGGGCTATGCGCGCCCTAACTTATCCCTTTTCTTTCGAAGGTGGCCCTTATGGACCTGCGCAATATTGCGATCATCGCACACGTTGACCACGGCAAAACGACCCTTGTTGACGAGCTTCTGAAACAATCCGGCGCGTTCCGGGAAAACCAGGCTGTGGCCGAACGCGCCATGGACAATGACGCGATTGAACGCGAGCGTGGCATCACGATTTTCGCCAAGCCGACTTCGGTTGAATGGAAAAATACCCGCATCAACATCGTTGACACCCCCGGCCACGCCGATTTCGGCGGCGAGGTCGAGCGCATCCTGTCGATGGTGGACGGCGTTGTTCTGCTGGTGGATGCCGCCGAAGGCCCGATGCCGCAGACCAAATTTGTAACCTCGAAAGCGCTGGCGCTGGGCCTGCGCCCGATCGTGGTTCTGAACAAGGTCGACAAGCCCGATGCCGAGCCTGACCGCGCGCTGGACGAATGCTTTGACCTGTTTGCCAACCTTGAAGCCAACGAAGACCAGCTGGACTTCCCGCACATGTATGCCTCAGGCCGTTCGGGCTGGGCTGATCACGAGCTGGACGGCCCGCGCAAAGACCTGCACGCGCTGTTTGACCTGATCGTCAACCACGTCCCTGCCCCCAAGCAGGTCGCGCGTCAGGATGAAGATTTCCGCATGCTGGCCACCACGCTGGGGTCCGACCCGTTCGTGGGCCGTATCCTGACCGGCCGCGTAGAAAGCGGCACGCTGAAAGTGGGCGCCACCGTGCAAGCCCTGAGCCGCATCGGCCAAAAGATCGAACAGTTCCGCGTCACCAAAATCCGCGCTTTCCGCGGTCTGGAAGAAGCTGACATCGAAGAAGCACAGGCCGGTGACATCGTGTCCATCGCGGGCATGGCGAAAGCCACCGTGGCCGACACAATTTGCGCACTGGCGGTTGATACTCCTCTGGACGCCCAACCGATTGACCCGCCCACAATCACTGTGACCTTTGGCATCAACGACAGCCCCTTGGCTGGTCGTGACGGCAAGAAAGTCCAGTCGCGTGTCATCCGTGACCGCCTGATGAAAGAGGCTGAATCGAACGTTGCCATCAAGATCGAAGACACACCGGGCGGCGAGGCTTTCGAGGTTTCGGGCCGTGGCGAACTGCAGATGGGCGTTCTGATCGAAAACATGCGCCGCGAAGGGTTCGAGCTGTCGATCTCGCGCCCGCAGGTGATCATGCGCGAAGAAAACGGCGTAAAGGTAGAACCGATCGAGGAAGTCACCATCGACGTGGATGACGATTACTCGGGCGCTGTGATCGAGAAACTGACCGGCGCGCGTAAAGGCGAACTGGTCGAGATGCGCCCCGCAGGTGCTGGCAAAACCCGCATCATCGGCCATGTGCCTTCGCGTGGCCTGATCGGCTATCACGGCGAATTCCTGACCGACACGCGCGGCACCGGCGTTCTGAACCGCGTGTTCCACGGCTGGGCCCCGCATAAAGGTTCGATCCCGGGCCGTCGTGCTGGCGTTCTGATCTCAATGGAGAATGGCCAGTCAGTCGCGTTCGCCCTGTGGAACCTGGAAGATCGCGGCAAGATGTTCATCGGCGCGCAGGTTGATGTCTATCAGGGCATGATCATCGGCGAACACTCGCGTGAAAACGATCTGGAAGTTAACCCGCTGAAAGGCAAGAAGCTGACCAACGTACGTGCTTCGGGCACCGACGAAGCGGTCCGCCTGACCACCCCCGTCACCCTGTCGCTGGAAGAGGCCATCGCCTATATCAACGACGACGAACTGGTGGAAGTCACCCCCAACAGCGTGCGCCTGCGCAAACGCTATCTGGACCCGCATGAACGCAAGCGGATGGCGAAAGCTGCACAATAAAAGGAAGGGGCCGAAAGGCCCCTTTTCTTTTACAACAGCGCCTTATTGCAGATTATTCATCTGTTTCGACGATCAACAACTCGCGTTCTGACGCATTGCGCGCATGGCTGAGTGCCTCTTGGTATTCGGGCGAATGATAGCAGGCCTCGGCTGCCTCGACGCTACCGAACTTCGCGACCACATTGCGCGGGCGGTCTTTGCCCTCAAGCTGCACATAGCGGCCACCGCGAGCGATAAACTTGCCGCCATGTTTGGCAACGGCGGGACCGGCCAGCTTGGCATATTTGCCATAAGCCTCTTCATCGGTGACGGTGACGTGAGCAATCCAAAGGGCGGGCATGAGGGGTCTCCTTAACGAAAAAAGCCGCGTATCGGGGGAACGATACGCGGCCTTTTTGTGTTTGGAAAGGGTGGTTTAGCCCGCAATGGCTGCCTCGGCTGCCTTGATCGCTTCATCCGCTTTCGACGCATCTGCGCCGCCACCTTGGGCAAGCTCGGGACGGCCACCGCCACCCTTGCCGCCCAGCTCCGGCACAGCAGCCTTCACCAGGTCCACAGCCGACAGGTTGTCCGTCAAGTCCGAGGTGACGCCAGCGGCCACAGCCACCTTACCGTCATTGTCCGAGATGATCAGAACCGCACCGGATCCCAGCACGTCTTTCTGTTCATTCACAAGCGCTTGCAGGTCTTTTCCCCCCACGCCAGAGATTGACATAGCCAGGAATTTAACGCCGTTGATCTCTTTCGCTTCGGCGCCCGCACCAGCCGCTTTGGCCAGTTCACGCTTCAGGTTTGAAATCTCGGCTTGCAGCGCTTTGCGTTCATCCATCAGACCTTTCACGCGGTCCACGACGTCTTCCGGCTTTGCCTTCAGCATGCCCTGCAGTTCAGCACCACGCGCCGCTTCTGCTTCGATATGCGCCACAGCGGCTTTGCCGGTCAGCGCCTCGATCCGGCGAATGCCCGCAGCAGACGCGCCTTCTGACAGGATCACGCAAATGCCGATGTCGCCGGTCTGTTTGACATGCGTACCGCCGCACAGCTCGATCGAATAGGTTTCGCCACCCGCACCCTTTCCGGTCGCCGCATGGCCCATCGAGACCACGCGGACCTCATCCCCGTATTTTTCGCCAAACAGCGCCTGTGCACCCATGTCACGCGCGTCATCCGGGGTCATGATCCGGGTTTCAACCCGCGTGTTTTGGCGGATATAGGTGTTCACCTCGCGGGCGATGTTGCCCAGTTCCTGCGGGGTGACGGCCTTATTGTGGCTGAAGTCAAAGCGCAGACGGTCGTCGGCATTCAGCGACCCGCGCTGAGCCACATGTTCGCCCAGTTCGTTGCGCAGCGCCTCGTGCAGCAGGTGCGTGGCCGAGTGGTTGGCGCGAATGGCGGTGCGGCGCAGGTGATCCACGGCCAGTTCTGCGCCCTGCCC
>CALJDH010000292.1 GCA_938023895.1 uncultured Aliiroseovarius sp. | reverse complement strand
GCCCAGCTGGCCGCTCTCATCAAAGCCCTGCCGATCCCTCACCAAGGCCCGCGTCCGATGGACGAAGCGATCTCGACCGCAGGGGGGGTACCGTTCGATGCGTTGGACGACGGGTTGATGATTAAGGCGCTGCCGGGCGTGTTTGCCTGCGGTGAAATGCTGGATTGGGAGGCCCCGACAGGTGGCTATCTGTTGACCACCTGTTTTGCGACGGGTCGCCACGCAGGGCGTGCCGCTGCCGCCTACGCGAGTCGTTAACGCCGCCCGCCCATCATCGCCAGGCGGATCAGAGTCCGTTCCATCAGCGCCATTTGCGGGGCCTTCTGGGCCGATCGCAGGGTCAGGTCGGTGTCGATCAACACTTCCAGCGCCTGTTCCAAGCGCCGCAGACCCCATTTATTGGCTTGCCGAACCATCCGGTCACGGGATTTGAAATGCACGGGCGGGCGAAGGCGGTTAATGCCTTGCCCCGGCCCGGCTGGATCGGAACTTGCGCCATGCAGGGCGCGGAAATGGCGGGTAGCGCCTATGCAGAGGCCTACGGCCGCGACGCCTTGGGCCTGTAGTTTGGCAAGAATAGGGCCTATTTCACCCGCGCGACCCTCGGCCACGGCATGGAGAAGGTCGTCAAGCGCGGCCTCGGTCGAGGCCGGGGCAACGGCCAGCACATCGTCGGGCGTGACGGGCGCGGGATCGGACAGCTTATACAGCCCCAGCTTTTCCACCGTCTGCCGGAAATCCCCCGGATCCAGAGCGCGCGACAGTCCCATCAGGTCGTTCATCGCCTCGGGGCTAACCTGTCCGACGCCAGAGCGTTTCAGATCGGCCTCGATTTCATCCCGCGAGGGCGGGTCATCATATATGCCGGCGGCAAATGCATTCGGGTGCCCCTCGAACAACTTCCGCAGGGCCGAGCGGGCGGTCAGCGATCCGGCGGTCACCACGACTTGTGCATCGCCTTCCTGCCAGTCGGCAATGGCGGGGGTGATGATCTTGGCCAGCGTGTCTGTGGCGTCTTCCACGAAGGCCACGCGCGGGCCGGGAAAGAAGCCTTGCGACTTGATCGCATCCGACAGCATTGCGGGGTCTTTGCGCAGATCGGCGGCAGGAATGCGGGTCAGGCGCATTTCCTCTTCGCCATTTGGACCGATCAGGTTGGCAATCAGCTCTTGCCGTTTCAGCGCCACGCGCATCGCGTCTGCCCCGAAAATCAGCACGCCCATCCGCCTGGGATCAGGCTTGGCGAAATAGCCGCTGGCGTCCCGGGGGGAGAGCTTCATTCGGCCCAGCCCGAGAACGTGGCCGAGAATCGCGTGGTGATCTGATCGGCCAACAGCACCATCAGACGGCGATTCGCGTCACGTTCGACGGCGGCGGTCGATACGGTCGAGCCTTCGGTCGAGTAAGACGTGAAGTTCGAGACAGCACCTTTTTCAACCACGTCACCCGTCGCGACCGAGGTCACGGTGAACTCGACCGCGCCCAAAACCTGCGTGCGGGTGATTTCCTGATTGGGCGTCACACCCACGCCTTCCGAGCGCGTGGTGGTCGTATAGTCCAACCGATATGGCGCAGCCAGATTGCGGCCCAGTCGTTCTTCCATCCGCTTCACGAACTCGTAGCTGTTGGAATCGCTGGGTGCGGCGATGGTCACCGCCCCACGCAACCCGTCAGCCGAGCCGCCCGGCGCATAGACCGGGGTGAAGCCGCAGCCGGACAAAAGCGCGGCAGCGGCGGAGATTTTCAAAAAATGGCGGCGATCAGACCACGACATTCACAATACGTCCCGGAACAACGATGACTTTTTTCGGGGCCTTACCATCCAGCGCCCTGACGACAGCTTCCTCGGACAGCGCAAGTTTTTCAACCTCGGCTTTGTCCATGTCCTTGGGCACGCTGATTTCCGCACGGCGCTTGCCGTTGATCTGGATGGGCAGGGTGACGGTGTCCTCGACCAGCATGGCGTCATCCGCGACGGGCCACGCGGCCTGTGCGACCAGACCTGCGCCGCCCAGCATCGACCAGACCTCTTCCGAGAGGTGCGGGGTCATGGGCGACATAAGCTGTGCCATCGTGCGCATGGCCTGCTTCTGCGCCTTGCCGCCTGCTTTCGACTTCGAAATGGCATTCTGGAAGGCGTAAAGCTTGGCGATGGCCGCGTTGAAGCCGAAGCTTTCGATGCCCATGGTCACATCGTGGATGGCCTTGTGCATGGCGCGCAGCAGCTCTTCGTCATTGCCGTCGGCGTCATCCATATCTGCGATCTTCACCGCGGTCGCATAGACGCGGGTCAAGTGCTTGGCGGCGGCTTCTGCACCGGATGCGGTCCATTCCACGTCACGCTCGGGGGGCGAATCGCTCAGCACGAACCAACGGGCGGTGTCAGCGCCGAAGGCCGAAATGATGTTCACCGGGTCGACCACGTTGTTTTTCGACTTCGACATCTTGGCGGATGGGATCACCTTGATCGACTCGCCGGTCTCTTTCACGACCACTTTGCCATCACGTTCCTCAACTTCCTCGGGGTAGTGATAGATCGCGCGACCGTTTTCATCGGTGCGCTCGTCGTTCTTATAGATCGCGTGGGTCACCATGCCTTGCGTGAACAGCGCGTTGAACGGCTCGCGGGCCGAGTCGGGCAGGTGGCCGCAGATGTTCATCGCGCGGGCAAAGAAGCGCGAATACAGCAGGTGCAGAATCGCGTGCTCGATGCCGCCAATGTACTGGTCGACATTCATCCAGTAGGACGCTTCTTCCAGATCGGTCGGCGTCGCAGCGTTCGGCGAGGTGAAGCGCGCGTAATACCAGGACGAATCGACGAACGTGTCCATCGTGTCGGTTTCACGCTTGGCAGGCTTGCCACAGGACGGGCAAGCGCAGTCGCGCCAAGTCGGGTGACGATCCAGCGGGTTGCCGGGCACGTCAAATGTGACGTCTTCGGGCAGTCTGACCGGCAGATTTTCTTTCTTCTCGGCCACCACGCCGCAATCGTCACAGTGAACGACCGGAATCGGGCAGCCCCAATAACGCTGTCGGCTCAGCCCCCAATCGCGCAGGCGGAATTTCTCGACACCTGTGCCCCAGCCGGCGTCTTCGGCGAATTTGACGGTT
>CALJDH010000291.1 GCA_938023895.1 uncultured Aliiroseovarius sp. | reverse complement strand
AGCGTCCCGCCTCACGCAGCAGCCGGCCCAGTTCGACCAGCACAAGGAACACCACACCGGCTGCGCAGAGGTATCCCGGCGCGTCAGCCTCGTCCTGTCGGTTCGGGTTCACCACGGCGTTGGCGTCGGGCAATGTTTCGGTCCCAAGGTGGTGGTCCAGCACGATCACATCGGCGCCCTTCGCACGGGCGGCAGCGATGGGGGCAAAGCTGAGCGTGCCGCAGTCCACGCAGATGATCAGACTGTGATCGGCGGCCAGTTTCTCCATGGCGGGTGTGTTCGGGCCATAGCCTTCTTCAATTCGGTCAGGGATATATAGCGTAACCTGCCGGTCAAACTGTCGAAACCAGTCGATCAGCAAGGTTGCCGAGGTTGCCCCGTCCACATCATAGTCTGCGAAAATGGCGACCCGCTCGGATCGGTCCAGTGCTTCAAGGATACGGGCAGCAGCCTTGTCCATGTCCTTCAGTTTGCGGGGATCGGGTAGAAGATCGCGCAGGGTAGGGTCCAGAAAGCCGGTGGCTTCGTGCGGGGGGATGCCGCGTTGGGCCAGAAGCGTACACAATGCTGCAGGCAGTTGTGTGTGTTGGGCGATGGCCTCGGCCTGACGTTCGACCTCGGTCGTTGGGCCAAGCCATTTGCGTCCGGTCAGAGAGCTTTCGACCCCAAGGAATGCGCTCATGTAAGCACCTGATCGGCAGAGACGACCGTGGCGAATTCACCGTTCAACTGGTCGAGGGCTGCGGTGTGGATGTCTTCAGCCGTCGGGGTTGGCCCATCGCGCCAGCCGCTGTCCGCATTGCCGGTGAAGGCCGCACAGGCGTCGTGGACCAGCGTCACGTCGAAGCCCAGATTTGCCGCCATACGGGTGGTGGTCGAGACGCAATGGGGTGTGGTCAGGCCGCAGATTGTGACCTTCTCAACACCATGTTTCCTCAGCATTTTCTCAAGGTCAGTGCCGATAAATCCCGAGTTCACATTCTTGGCCATGACCGTTTCGCCCTCGCGTGGGGCGACCATGGACTTCAGGGCCACAAGGCCGCCATCCGGGTGCAGAGGGCTGCCCGGCGTGGTTGACAGGTGCTGAATGTGAAAGACGGGCGCATTTTGCGCCCGCCAATGGGTCAGAAGCCGGGCGGCGTTGGCCTCGGCGTCCGGATTGTTGCGTGTGCCCCAGAAGGGGTCGTCAAACCCTCCCTGAATGTCGATCAGGATCAGGGCGCCCAGCATCAAGCGACCGGGTTGCGATAGATCATGCGACGGACCGATCCGGTTTTCGAACGCATCAGCAGCGTTTCGGTGGTCAGCCAGCCGGGTTCGCGTTTGATGCCCGAAACGATCGAGCCATCGGTTACACCGGTTGCGGCAAAGATCACGTCCGCGGTCACCATTTCATCGCGCGAGTAGATGCGGTCCAGATCGGTGATGCCCGCTTTTGCGGCGCGGCCACGTTCGTCGTCGTTACGGAAGGTCAGCTGACCCCACATTTGACCGCCCATGCATTTCAGCGCCGAGGCTGCCAGCACACCTTCGGGTGCGCCGCCGCGGCCCATATACATGTCGATGCCAGTGATGTCGGCTTCGGCACAGTGGATCACACCAGCCACGTCACCATCGGTGATCAGACGGATGGCAGCGCCGGTCGAACGGATTCCCTCGATCATTGCTTCGTGGCGCGGGCGTTCCAGAACGCAGACGGTAATGTCCTTGGTCTCACACCCTTTGGCTTTTGCCAGAGCTTCAACGCGCTCTTTCGGCGACATGGCCAGCGATACGACGTCCTTGGGGTAGCCCGGGCCGATGGCCAGCTTTTCCATATAGACGTCCGGGGCATGCAGCAGAGTGCCGCGCGGTGCCATGGCGATTACGGTCAGCGCATTCGGCATGTCCTTGGCGGTCAGCGTGGTGCCTTCCAGTGGGTCCAAGGCGATGTCTACGGCCGGGCCTTCGCCGGTGCCGACTTCTTCGCCGATATACAGCATCGGGGCTTCGTCCCGCTCGCCTTCACCGATCACAACGGTACCTTGAATTTCCAGCAGGTTCAGCTGGTCACGCATGGCATTCACGGCGGCTTGGTCTGCGGCTTTTTCGTCTCCGCGGCCGACCAGGTCGGCGCTGGCCGTGGCAGCGGCTTCGGAAACACGGGCCAGACCAAGCGAAAGCATGCGGTCGGCAAAAACGACTTTATCGGCCATAAGGGGCAATCCTCACTGTCTCTAGTTGCTTTCCGGTTTAAGCGCGGGTGGGGTCAGGGGCAAGGGCATTACGTGCCGAAAAGGCGAGGTTGCGAAGGATTCAGGGGGCAAAGCGCAGGTCCGGGCTTCGGATGAGCCCCTGAAACAGCAGCGCAATCATGGTGCCGTTCAGGATGTGCCAGATAAAGTGGGTGCCGATCGGCCAGATCTCGCACAGGTGCATGTCGAATGTACGGAAGGTGAGCGAGATCATGAAGATGACCGTGGCTGCAGTGATCCAAGGGGCGATCTCGTGTCCGTTGCGCCGAGTCAGGAAGGTGAACGCCAGAAGCGCCAGAACGGCGGGCAGATACTGTTCGGATCCATTGAGCAGGCTGTTTTCTTCGGCGTGATCATGCGTTTCTTCCGCGGCATCGGGTGGTGCGGCTGGTGCCACGGTCTCGATGGTGGTGCCAGTGCTGGATTGGCTGCCAGACCCGTCGCCGCCAAATGCAAACAGCACCGCGATGGCAGCAGCGATCACGGCCAATCCGATCCCGATGCGTCCGGGGCGAATGCCCGCGACCCGACGCAGTGCGACCAGAACAAACAGCAAAACAAAGGTCCAGATCGGGATCACATCCGCCAGACTGGACCATGCATTCGCAAAGGTATGGAACAGGAAGCTACCGATGCCGATCAAACCCGCCAACAGGATCAGGACCATGGTCATCGGGTCCAACCGATCCCGGCGTTTAGCTTCAACCCAGCCCCAGAGGGCGGCCAGAATAAAGGCGAGATTCGAGATCGCATTCAGCGGTTCGGCCCAGAAAGCCGCGCTGACACGTTCGCAATAGATATCGATGGGCGTGAACCAATCCATGAGCGCCTCTTGTGGGTGAGGCTACTCTGGCTGGACCGGCAAGACCGGTCCAGTGCCAAGCAGGCTGACGTTGCGCGAAGGGGCTTACAGCTCTTCGATGCGGATCGCGACGGGTTCGCCGTCGACCACACCGGTTTCTGCAAAGCCCATGATGGCAGCGTCCAGCGCGTCGCGGGTGCATTTGTGGGTGACGATCAGCACGGGGGCCAGTTTCTCGTTGTGGCTGGTCTGGCGCATCCGGTTGATCGAGACCCCAGCATCGCCCAGAACAGAAGCGACTTTTGCCATCGCGCCGGGTTTGTCCAGCAGGAAGAGACGCACGTAATACGGCGCGGGTTTTGCGGCCTTGGCACCGGTCACGGGGCGTAGGGTTGTCGCCGGTTGTCCGAAGGTCGGGACCCGGATATCGCGCGCAATGTCCATCACATCGCCCATCACCGCGCTGGCGGTCGGTCCTTCACCCGCACCAGGACCGCGCAGGACAACCTGTTCCACAGCGTCGCCTTCCACGACCACCATATTGGTGCCGCCTTCCAGTTGGCCCAGAGGCGAGCTTGCCGGCACAAGACAGGGCGACATGCGCTGCTCAAGCCCGCGTCCAGTCATCTGAGCCACGCCCAGAAGTTTGATGCGGAAGCCCATTTCGGCTGCATGTTCAATATCTTCCAGCTGAATGCGCTGAATGCCTTCCAACTCGACCGCGTCGAAATTGACCTGCGTGCCGAAAGCAATCGAGGACAGGATCGACAGCTTGTGACCGGCGTCGATGCCGCCCACGTCGAGGTTCGGGTCTGCTTCCAGATAGCCCAGCTCGGCGCATTCGTCGAACAGCGCGTTATAGCCGCGGCCCGTGGCCTGCATCTGGGTCAGGATATAGTTACAGGTGCCGTTCATCACGCCCATGACGCGGGTGATCTCGTTCCCGGCCAGACCTTCCAGCAGCGACTTGATGATCGGGATGCCGCCAGCCACAGCGGCTTCATAGCGGATTCGTACGCCTGCGGCTTCTGCCGCCAGCGCCAGTTCCTGCCCGTGATGGGCCAGAAGCGCTTTGTTCGCGGTGACGATGTCTTTGCCCGCGGCAATCGCAGCCTCGACCGAGTCTTTCGCCGGGCCTTCATCGCCGCCCATCAGCTCGACAAACACGTCCACATCATCGCGTTTGGCCAAGGCGACGGGATCGTCTTCCCACGCATAATCAGACAGATCGACACCGCGATCTTTGTCCTTTGAGCGGGCCGAGACGGCAGTGATCACCACCGGACGTCCAGCGCGATCTTGCAAAAGTGCGGCTTGACGGCGGATGATCTTCACTACGCCGATACCGACGGTGCCAAGACCTGCAATTCCAAGGCGCAGGGGGGCGGTATCTGTCATGTCGGTCTCCGTCGGCTGTAATGTCGTCCAGCGACGTGTATCCAAAGCGGCAAGGCTGTGCAATCCACGGCTTGGATGCGCGGCCTAATTTCTTGAGGTGTTCGCCAGTTAATGCCGCGCCAAGGCCGCTTGCATCCGCCCACGCGTCTGTCCATCGACGACCGAGGTCCGACGTAATCGGTTAGCGCGTGCGCGTAGGGCTGCTGCGCGGCTGGCAAGCGATCCGGTGCCATAGTCGCCCTGAGCGGCTGGAATATCTCCTAGGATATCTGCCATGGACACGATCTGTGGGTAGGGGGCGTTTGCCGCTGCTCCGTCTGCGAAATCTGGAATGTCCGAACACGCCATCAGGACGCCAAACCCTAGAAGCAAGCAGGTCTTAAGCGGTCGGGTCATGCGGCGGTGGTCCTTAAATCTGTCGTCACGGCGACCATAGACAGGGCTGGCTTGCGCTGCAAGGCAGCATGAGGTTCGGGCTGTTCGGTTGCAGGACGTTGCGAAACATTGGGGCGAAGCTCTTGGATATGAACGATTGTTCAGTTACCAATCTCTTATGGCGCGTAAAACCGGATCACATAGCGAAATCACAGGCCCCCGCGTCCGCGAGGCGGCGCTTACCTTGTTTGCCCGTCACGGCTTTGCTGCTGTGTCGATGCGCCAAATCGCGCGCGAGGTGGGCGTTCAGGCCGGCGCCCTGTACCTTTACACCAAGGACAAGCAAAGCCTTCTGTTCGACCTGATGCGCACCCATATGGACGAGCTTTTAGCCGCATGGGCGGACGAACCCAAAGGTCAGAACGCTTTGGAGGCGCTTGAGGCCTTTTCCCGTTTTCACATCAGGTTTCACCTTGAACGCCCCGATGCCGTTTTCATCGCCTATATGGAGTTGCGCAACCTGACGGATGAAAACTTCGCCGCGATCGAGGCCCTACGTCGTCAGTATGAGGGCGAATTGGAGTCGATCCTGCGGGCTGGCCAAGAGGCGGGCGAGTTGGATATCTCTGATATTCGCCTGAGTTCCATGGCGATCATTGCGATGCTGACCGGGGTGAACACGTGGTATCGCGAAGGCGGACGTCTGTCGCGCGAAGCGGTGGCGGATCGGTATTGGGATATGGTGCGTGGCGCAGTGGGTGCCTGAGCGCTGGACTCTGTCCGCCAACGATCCGATATATAGAACATGTCCTTACCACCCGGTTTCCTTGATGAACTGCGCACGCGCCTTAGCCTGACCCAAGTCGTCGGGCGCAAGGTCATGTGGGATCAGCGCAAGTCCAATCAGGCCAAGGGTGACATGTGGGCGCCATGCCCTTTCCACCAAGAAAAAACCGCGTCTTTTCATGTAGATGACCGGAAAGGATTCTATTACTGCTTCGGCTGTCATGCAAAGGGCGACGCGATCAGTTTTGTGAAAGAGACCGAAAACGTCTCGTTCATCGAAGCCGTTGAAATTTTGGCCGGTGAGGCTGGCATGAAGATGCCCGCCCGCGATCCGAAAGCGCAGGAAAAGGCGGATCGGCGCACGCAACTGGTTGAAGTGATGGAGATGGCGGTCAACCATTTCCGCCTAATGCTGAAGACCGGCGCAGGTGCCGAGGCGCGGGACTATCTGACTCGCCGCGGGCTGGATGAAGCCGCGCTGGACCGGTGGGAAATCGGTTTTGCGCCGGATACGTGGCAAGGCCTGTGGGATCACCTGAAGGGCAAGAATGTCGAGGATGACCTGATCCTTGGCGCGGGTCTGGCCAAGCCCAGCCAAAAGGGTGGCAAGCCCTATGACACGTTCCGCGGCCGCATCATGTTCCCGATCCGCGATGCGCGCGGGAAGGCGATTGCCTTTGGCGGGCGCGCGATGGACCCGAATGACAACGCTAAATACCTGAACTCGCCCGAGACCGAGCTGTTCGACAAAGGCCGCAACCTCTACAACCATGGCCCCGCCCGCGAGGCGGCAGGGAAAGGCCAGCCCTTGATCGTGGCCGAGGGCTATATGGACGTCATCGCCTTGTCCGAGGCCGGGTTCAATGCCACCGTAGCCCCTTTGGGCACTGCAATCACCGAAGACCAGCTGCGTCTTCTGTGGCGTATCGCACCCGAGCCAATCATTGCGCTGGATGGCGATACGGCGGGTCTGCGTGCGGCGATGCGCGTTATCGACTTGGCGCTGCCGATGCTGGAGGCCGGGCAAAGTCTGCGCTTTTCGATCATGCCGGAAGGCAAGGATCCGGATGACTTGCTGAAGGAAAGCGGGGCGAGCGCCATGCAGGCCCTGATCGACGGGGCGATCCCCATGGTCGATCTGCTCTGGCGGCGTGAAACCGAAGGCAAAGTCTTTGACAGCCCTGAACGCAAAGCGGCGCTGGACAAGGATCTGCGTACGGCCATCGCCCGCATTCAGGATCCGTCGATCCGCAACCACTATGGGCAGGCCATCAAGGACAAACGGTGGGAGCTGTTCCGCGCGCGCCCCTCGGGGCAGGGGGGTAAACGCCCGTGGCAGCCCGGCGGAAAGCGCGGCTGGCAGGCAACGCCGCCTGTTTTGGCCTCGACCAAGGGGTCTGTGTTGGCCAGTGCCGATGAGCGTGCACAAGACGCTCTGCGCGAGGCTGTCATTTTGGCGATCCTGATCCGCCGTCCCGATATGCTGGATCAGGTGGAAAGCCGGATGGAGCGGCTGGACATGGTCGGCCCGGATCACGATACGCTGCTGCGCTGCGTTCTGACCACGGCGCATCATGGCGCGGAGGCGTTGGAAGAGCGGCTGCTGAGCAGTGTAGGGGGCGATGTGCTGGACCGCCTGTTTTCGCTCAGCCATGTGCGAATCACGCCCGCCATTCGCATGAGCGATGATGACGAGATTGTACTGGCCTGCCTGACCGAAGAGCTGACGAAACTGGAAGCCAAGCGCGGGGTTGCGCGCGAAATCCGGGATGCCGAGGCCGACATGGATGCGCTACCGGATGAAGGCGTCACCTGGCGCTTGGGGCAGGCGGCCGAGGCACGAAACAAGGCGCTGCGCAGCCAGACAGAAGACAAAACCACCTATGAAGTGGCCGATAACGGGTCGCTGATGGACCGCGAAGAACGTGACGCGTTGGACGCATTGCTGGCTCAGATCGATCCCACTAAGGGAAAAAGTCACTGATGCGTGCGTCAGGCGCTGCCGTCTGCTTGCAAACACCGCTTAAAGCACCCACCTTACACCTGTGGACGAATCACTGATTCGAATCAGGATCGTTCAACCCGAATCACCCAAGCGCGGGTGGCCGAAGGCAGAGGACGCTCTGTCAGGATAAATCGGTCCCAACCCGCGCCTTTCGTGCAAGGAGAGCCCATGGCTGCCAAAGACACCGCCAACGATCAAAAAGACGAGCAGCACGCCGAGCCGATGACGGACATGTCGCAAGCTGCGGTCAAGAAGATGATCGCCGAAGCGCGCGAGCGTGGCTACATCACTTATGATCAGCTGAACCAGGTGTTGCCGCCTGAGCAGGTCAGCTCGGAGCAGATCGAAGACGTGATGTCGATGCTGTCCGAAATGGGCATCAACATCATTGAAGATGAAGAGGCGGAAGAGGAAGAGAAGGGCTCGACCGAAGTTGTCGTGAAGAACGCGGGCGGCGAAGTGGCCGTCGCTGGCGCCGAGACCGAAAAACTTGACCGCACAGACGACCCGGTCCGCATGTATCTGCGCGAGATGGGTTCGGTCGAACTGCTCAGCCGTGAAGGCGAGATTGCGATTGCAAAGCGGATCGAAGCCGGTCGCAACACGATGATCGCCGGTCTGTGCGAAAGCCCTCTGACCTTCCAAGCGATCACCATCTGGCGCGAGGAACTTCTGAACGAAGACATTCTGCTGCGCGACGTGATCGATCTTGATGCGACCTTTGGCAACCAGCTGGATGACGACGAGGAAGAAGAGGTCACGCCGGCTGCCAATGGGGCCGCTCCGAGTGCTGACAAAAAAGAGAAGGCACAAGAGTTGGATGCCGATGGCAATCCGATCAACAATGACGACGACGATGACGACGAGGATGAAGCCGCCAACATGTCGTTGGCTGCGATGGAAGCCGCGCTGAAGCCGCGCGTGCTGGAAACCCTCGAACTGATCGCGCGCGATTATGAGATGCTGTCGGAAATGCAGGATCTGCGGATGTCCGCGACCCTGAACGAAGATGACAGCTTCTCGAAGAAAGAAGAAGGCGCGTATCAGAAACTGCGCTCGGAGATTGTGCTGCTGGTGAACGAGCTTCACCTGCACAACAACCGTATCGAAGCGCTGGTCGACCAGCTTTATGGCATCAACCGCCGCATCATGTCGATTGACTCGTCGATGGTGAAACTGGCCGACCAGGCCCGTATCAACCGTCGTGAGTTCATTGAAGCCTATCGCGGTCGCGAACTGGACCCGACCTGGCTGGACGAGATGGGTGAGAAGACTGGCCGTGCATGGCAAAGCTTCATTGAACGTTCGACCGACAAAGTTGAAAAGCTGCGCGGCGACATGGCTCAGGTCGGTCAATATGTCGGCGTCGACATCCCTGAATTCCGCCGCATCGTGCAGCAGGTTCAGAAGGGTGAAAAAGAGGCGCGTCAGGCCAAGAAGGAAATGGTGGAAGCCAACCTGCGTTTGGTGATCTCGATTGCGAAAAAATACACCAACCGTGGCCTGCAATTCCTTGATCTTATTCAGGAAGGCAACATCGGCCTGATGAAGGCGGTGGACAAGTTTGAATACCGCCGCGGCTACAAGTTCTCGACCTATGCGACGTGGTGGATCCGTCAGGCGATCACCCGTTCGATCGCTGACCAAGCCCGCACCATCCGTATCCCGGTCCACATGATCGAAACGATCAACAAGCTGGTCCGTACCGGCCGCCAGATGCTGCACGAGATCGGCCGCGAGCCGACTCCGGAAGAATTGGCCGAGAAGCTGCAAATGCCGCTTGAGAAGGTGCGCAAGGTGATGAAGATCGCCAAGGAACCGATCTCGCTGGAGACCCCGATTGGCGACGAAGAAGATAGCCAGCTGGGTGATTTCATCGAGGATAAGAATGCCGTGCTGCCGCTGGACAGCGCCATTCAGGAGAACCTCAAAGAGACCACGACCCGCGTTCTGGCCTCGCTTACGCCGCGCGAAGAGCGCGTGCTGAGGATGCGCTTTGGGATCGGCATGAACACTGACCACACGCTGGAAGAAGTCGGCCAACAGTTCAGCGTGACCCGCGAACGGATCCGCCAGATCGAGGCAAAGGCGCTGCGCAAGCTGAAGCACCCCAGCCGGTCGCGCAAGTTGCGGTCCTTCCTGGACCAGTAAGGCTACATCCTTGTAACTTAAGTAGAAAACGCCCCGCTTCATGCGGGGCGTTTTGATTTGGCGGACGGCAACATTAAGTACTTCTCAGAACGCGACGGAAAGAGCGCGCTATGATGCGCGTATGTAAAATCGCGTCATGTTCATTGGAGCTAACGGCGCAATTGAACAGTTTGTTTCCAACGGAGCTGAAAAAAGTTACCTCAAATGGATTTAAATTTAGGCCAATATGTGGCACAAATGTGGCGGGGAATGCTGTCGCCGGTTATTTTGCTGGCATAACACTGGGTGAATTTGATGAATTATGTTGTGAGGGAAAGACCATTGGCGCTCGAGCCAGAATGGCAAGTTGCTAAGCCGTCAAAGTGGACGTTCGCTAATCAGGCGCAAGTTTCTGTGCGTTTGGGGCGAAAGCTTGCGCTGAAAAACTTGGAAAGACGAAAGAAGTCAGGTGCGTCGGTGAAACGCCCTGCGCTTAAGTCTCTTTAGGGGCCGGATGGTTCCGACGCCGACCGAAGAAATGGGGTGCAACGCTTGGGTGTTGTGACATGGGGTCTCGGTCGGGTAATGACGAAACCAGCGTCGCTTTGACGCTGGTTTTTGTTTTGCGAGGGGTGCATGGCCGGTTTGTTCGAGATCTCAACCAAGGGGCAGGGCCTTTACGAATTTACCTCTCAGGTTCAGGGCTGGCTAAGTGGGCAAGAGGTGGATGAGGGGCTGTTGACGCTGTTTGTGCGCCATACCTCGTGCTCGTTGCTGATCCAAGAAAATGCGGACCCCGAGGTGCAGACCGACCTTCGGAACTTTTTTCATCGGATGGTTCCACCCACGACTGATCCCTCCATGTCCTATTTGACACATACCTATGAGGGGCCGGACGACATGCCGGCCCACATCAAGGCGGCGATGCTGCCTGTAAGCCTGTCGATCCCGGTTAGCGGAAATCGCATGGCTTTGGGGACGTGGCAAGGGATCTATCTGTTTGAACACCGCAACGCGCCGCATCAGCGGCAGGTGGTGGCGCATCTGGGCCGATAAATTGGCTGTTTGACGCCGATCAAGGTGCCGATCCGCGTCTCGTCCTATCGTGATATTATGCGGAATTGCTTTTGAGTAAGATAATTTCACAGGTTCAGAAGTAGTTCTGCCAATTTAACTGGGAGGAATTACGATGAAATCTGTGCTTCTAAAGTTTGTTGCAAGTGGTGTTGTTTCGATTGGAGTTTCTGCGGTTCCAGCTAACGCTCAATCAGACGAAGCGATGTTTGGCAAGGCGCTGTTTGTCGAGAACTGCGCTGCCTGTCACGGAGCGGATGCCATGGGATCTGGGCCTGTAGCGGCGCTGTTTGCTGAACAGCCGCGTGATCTTCGCGTTCTATCCAAGAAAAACAACGGTATCTTTCCGTTCTCTGATGTCTATCAGTCCATCAATGGTCGGCGAGAGATTGCCGGACATGGCACGACGGACATGCCGGTTTGGGGAGATCTGTTCATGATTGAAGCTGGTCCAAACACCTTTCATCCAGGGGTGGACGCTGAAGAGATCGTGCAGGGGCGCATTCTGTCTCTGGTTTACTATCTCCAGACCATTCAGGAATAGCAGTTTCCAACAAAACTGGTTCAGCAAGCTTCAGGCTTGCTGAACGGTGTCGGGGGCGTCGATTTTGGTTGGAAAATCAGACGCACGGGTCGTCGGGCGTTGTCTTCGCAGATAACGCCCGCCGCATTTTGGGGCGTGGATTTCCCTCTACACAAGACCTAGAGGCTGTCCTATAGTGCCTGTGGATAAGTGGCCAACGCCACACCAACGGGGAACAGTGAAGAAAAGGGGTCGGCTATGCGCTGTCCGTTTTGCGGAAATATCGACACTCAGGTGAAAGACAGCCGTCCGGCCGAGGATCATGTGGCGATCCGTCGCCGTCGCTTCTGCCCGGCCTGTGGCGGGCGCTTCACAACCTATGAGCGCGTACAGCTACGCGATCTCGTGGTGATCAAATCGAACGGTCGCCGCGAGGATTTCGACCGTGAGAAGCTCGAGCGTTCGATCCGCATTTCAATGCAGAAACGCCCGGTTGAACCGGAACGCATTGATCAGATGATTTCGGGCATCGTGCGGCGGCTGGAAAGCATGGGCGAGACGGACATTCCGTCAAAAACCATTGGCGAGATTGTGATGGAGGCTTTGGCCCGCATCGACACCGTCGCCTATGTACGGTTTGCCAGTGTTTACAAGAATTTCCAGGCGGCAGATGATTTCGATAAATTCGTCAGCGAACTGCGCCCGGATATCCCCACAGAAGACGAGTAACCGTCGATGATGTCGCAGAATTCAGGCGCAGATCTTCGGTATATGCGCCTGGCCCTGTCGCTTGCGCGGCGCGGGCTTGGGCGTGTGTGGCCAAACCCGGCTGTGGGCTGTGTGATCGTGCGCGATGGGCGGATCGTTGGGCGGGGGTGGACCCAACCGGGCGGGCGCCCCCATGCCGAGGTCGTGGCGCTTGCTCAGGCCGGGGACGCCGCCAAAGGCGCAACCGCCTATGTCACGTTGGAACCCTGTGCCCACCACGGAAAGACACCGCCCTGTGCTGAGGCACTGATAAGCGCGGGCATTGCGCGCGTGGTCTGCGCGCTGGGTGATCCTGATCCGCGTGTGGATGGAGGCGGCTTTGACATGCTTCGGGCCGCAGGGATCGCAGTCAAAACTGGGCTATGCGAGGACGAGGCGCGCGCCGATCAGGCAGGCTTCCTCAGCCGTGTCACCCGTGGCCGCCCAATGCTGACATTGAAACTGGCGAGCAGCTTTGATGGACGGATTGCAACCGCCAGCGGTGAAAGCCAGTGGATCACTGGACCCGAAGCACGCCGCCATGTGCACGCCATGCGCGCCAGCCATGATGCGGTGATGGTCGGTGCCGGGACGGCCCGTGATGATGACCCTTCGCTGACCGTGCGAGGGTTGGGCGTGGATCACCAGCCCGTACGCGTGGTGCTGTCCCGCCATTTAGATATGCCTTTGGACAGTCAGTTGGCTCGCACTGCACGCGAGGTGCCGCTGTGGATTTGTCATGGCCGTCGCGCCGCGCCCGAGTTGATTGCCGCTTGGCAGGGCATCGGGGCTACGTTGATTACAGTGGACGAGGTTCAGGCGACACTTGACCCGGGCTCGGTTCTGCAAGCCCTTGGTGATCGCGGGTTGACCCGCGTGTATTGCGAAGGGGGCGGGGGGCTTGCCGCCTCGCTTCTGGGGGCAGGGCTTGTGGATGAACTTGTCGGCTATGGGGCCGGTCTGGCCATCGGGGCCGAAGGGCGTCCGTCGTTAGCTGCCATGGGGCTTAGTCGCCTGACAGAAGCGCCCCGGTTCGATCTGATAGAATGCCGTGATATCGGTGGTGATGTGCTGCACCGCTGGCGACGGAAAGCCTAGCGCCACAAATAGGCGTAGCTGGCGAACAGTCCCTGTAGCTTGGCCAACAGCCGCGTTCCGCGTCGTCCTTTGGGAATCTCGCCCGAGGCCAGCCGATTCACCACCACTTCAACCGGACAAGCCGTTTTGGTGACGGGATCGAAATAGCGCGGATAGTCAATCAGGACGGCGTAGGTCAGCGCGATCAGATCTGGACGGGCCATGCGGCGTTCAGGGATATTCCCCAGATCCGTCGTCAGCCCCCAACCAGCATAAAACGGCGCGCCAAGACAGGTGACCGGAACCCCGCGCAACATTGCCTCAAACCCCATGGTCGAGGTCATGGTCCACAGCGCATCCACATGCTCCAGCAGTGCAATCGGGTCTGCTTGATCAGCGATCAGATCGGCGTATTGTGCAGCCTCGTCCGGCGGAATGCGCCCTTCACGCAGGCCCGCTTCCACATCCGGGTGGGGCTTATAGATGATCACGGCGTCCGGATTCTCCGCGCGCGCGCGTTTCAACAGGCCCAGATTGGTGGTGATTTCCGTCGTTCCCAGCCGGATCGAGGCATCATCCTCGACCTGACCCGGCACAAGGATACGTGGCCCATCTGGCAGCGTATTCAACCCGGCGGGCAGGGGGCGCTCCAGATTGTACTTCCCCAAACGGTTTTCGGTGATCTTCGTGATGAGGCGTTCGGCGCGGTCCCGGGCGTGATCGGGCAGGGCGGTCGCCGCCGCGATATGCCGCTCTAACCGGCTTTCGCGTGTTGGGTCATAGTAGATGCCCAGATCGTCGCGCACGAGCGAGAGAGGGGGCACAAGCTCTGCTCCAAGCCCACGCGAGCGCAGGAAACCATCTTCGATACGCAGCGGCGGCCGGTGAGCGCTGTGGGCTGGCTCTTCCTTTCCGGCCCAGACCAGCAAGGGGCGTTCCAGCGTGTTGGCCCCATCTGCTGCACGCGCGCCATTGTCGTCAAAGACCATCGCGGCGTCGGCCTTGAAAAACTCGGCCAAGGGGCGGCGTTTCCATAGGCGCATGCCGCTTGCGACATAGCCTTGGTGGTCCTCGCGCCACGCACGGGCGCGCGCCTCAAGCGTGTCCAGAACCCGTTCAATTTCGCAAAGCTCGTCGCGATAGGGATCGTACCAGGTGGGGTACAGCATCATCGCGCCCGCAAACAATTGCGCGCGGGTCAGATTGCGCGCCCGTCGGTTCACTGGCTGACGATCTTCGGTCAAGCCCCAACCCGCATAGAAGGGCTGCCCGAACACATGGGGCTTATGGCCAGCCAGAATGGCCTCGAACCCCATGCCTGAACTGACGGTATAGACGGCCACGGCCCCATCCAGCAGCGCCCAGGGGCTGACGGGGTCTGTGATCAGTTGGACCTGAGTGTTTTCGTCCTCGGGGCCGTAATGCCCCGTGCGATGGCCCGCCTGGGTCTCGGGGTGGGTCTTGATCAAGATGCGTGCGTGGGGATGTTCTAGGCGCGCGGCGACCAGCATGTCGCGGAAGGTCGCGTTGGATGCGCCACCATATCGGATCGACGCATCCCCTGCCGTTTGATCCAGCACCAGCACATAGGGCGCATCGGGTACGGGAAGATCTGGGTGGAAGGCGTTGTATTTCGATAGATGCCCGGATGTCATACGCGTCATCGCCGTCCGCGCCCGGTTCAGAAGTGCGCTGTCGTCCAGCGGGTCCTGTTTCAGGATTTGCTCAAGCCGCGATGGTGTAGATCCATCGAAATGCACCCCCAGATCATCCAGCATCAGGCCCAAGGGTGGCTCGCCCGAACGGCCGGGCAAAACCGAGCGCAGAAAGGCATCTTCGACCCGAAGAACCGGATTTTTCTTGCGGGCTGCGACGGCCTCGCCCCGGCCGGAGGTTGGGCTTTTTCCCCATGTCCCAACCCAATCCCCATCGCCCGGAAGGCCAAGCCGGATATTCCAGCCTGCAAGCTCAAGAATGCGTTTCACGCGCGGTTGGGTCAGAAAGCCGCCGTTGTAAACGAAAAGCCGCCGGGGCAGTTTCGACCCGACGGCAAGAGGTTCTTTGATGTCTTCGATCACGGGCTGAGGCCCGATTACTCGGTCAGGCTTTGGTTCAGGGCCGCGATGGACCCCGCTGTGGATAGCGAGCCCGTGAAGGCTGTCAGCACCTTGGACCACTGCGTATAGGGGGCATCGGTGACATACACCGTGTCGCCGTCACGGATCCCGAAGTCGCGCGCCAGGAACAGGCCATTGGCGGCAGTCAGGTTCAACACATAGATCATGCGCTGCGGTCCGGTAAGGTCAGTGCGTCCCAGAACTGAATTGGCAATGTCTGCCGTTTCATCACGCAGAACGAACACGCCTTTGGGATCAGCGGCAGATGAAGACAAGCCGCCCACCTGTGCAATAGCCTCGACGGCCGACAGGGTTTGGCTTGCGAACCCGACCCGGCTTTGCGCGCCGGTTGCACCAAGTGCGGTAAAGGTTCGGGGGTCAGCTTCTACCAGAATGCGGTCGCCGCCGCGCAGCGCAATGTCCATCTGTGGATATTCGAACAGATCTTCGAACCAGATCTCGCCGACCTTTGAGCCGCGGATCACTTTGACCTTGGCAATCTCGGGCTCGATCGAGACGCCGCCAGCGCGCGCCAGCATGGCGTTCAGTGTGCGGGTTGGGCGCTCGATGGGATAGACGCCTTGGCCGCTGACTGCGCCCGTGACCGATACGGTAGCACCATCGCCTGCGGTGCGGCGTACGGTGACCTGCGGGTCCGGTGTCTGTTCAGCCAACTTGCGGGTAATCACGCGGCGAATGGCTTCGGGCGAGTTGCCCGCAGCTTTCACGCGACCGGCATAAGGAATGAAGATATACCCTTCGCCATCTACCTGCACATGCTCAAGTGCGGCAGGGGCCCCGGCCGTGGTCAGAATACCGTCTTCGACGTTCTCCCAGATCGAAATTCTAAGCGTATCGCCAGCACGAATCGTGTCAGATCCGACCAGTCCGCGGTTCTGGAATTCTGGGCTGAACCCAAGGGGTGGGACAACGGCGGTTGCACGGGTGACATGGTCAGTGACCTCAACGATATGTGCATTGCCTTGCTTCTGGACCGAGCCAGAAAAGAGCTCTTGCTTGGTTGGACCGGTGCGGGGTAGCCCACAGGCGCCAAGCGCCAAGATGGCCGTCGCCAAGATCAAGTGCTTGGCCCAAATAGATTTTCTTGTTGTCACTGCCCGTACACCTTCATGGAGGTCTGATTCATTTTTCGGAGGTTATCGCGAGATGGGCCTAAATTCCAGAGAAGGCACTTTCAGGTCAATTGACCACGCTCAACTGTTGCCGAGGTGCCGCTGTACCCTGTTCCAGCGCCTGATACGGATCGTCGGGGGACAGCATCATATCCACCACCTGCCGCAGCAACTGGCGCCGACCACGCGCAGAATAAAAGCCGCCTGCGACTTGGCTGGTTTCTAAAAGAAAGTGCCGATAGTCGCGATAGGCGCGTTTATCCGGGCGGGTGGGGATGTCAAAGAACTCGGGCAGGGGTTGTTCTGACACGAATTCGGGCTTGGCATAAACCGCGTTGCCGAACAGCTTCAGCGGAAGTCCACGCCACAGCACCTGCTGGGCGGCGGTCGAGTTGATCGTCACGGCAGAGCGCGCGTGATCCAGCAGCTTGGCCAGCTTGCCGCCGCGCACATAGTGGACGCGATCTGCGATGCCATGCGCCTGTGCCAACCTGCGGATCTCGCGCCGCTGTGGCACACGCCCATCTTCCAGCGGATGGGCTTTGAAGACCAGATGATGGTGCGTGGGGGCTCCGTCGGCGAAGCCCGCGATCACCAGCTCAAGAAACTCGGTCATCGTGGTGAAGGGGCTGTGCATTTGGAAGCTTGAATCATGTTCCAGCTGCAATAGGGCCAGATGATAGGGGAAGCCACCATAGCGGATGCGCAGAGAGGCTCGGATACGATCAGCGGCAATCACTGGCATCAGAACAAGCCGCTGAAGATAAAGCAAAAACTCTTTCGTGACGCCGATGGAGCGGTGGGGCTTGAAGTTGCGATAGCGCTGATTCAGGAACATGACGAACCAGTGATAGAGCGCGCCGTAGAAGACGTGATGGCGCATGTCCCCCCAATGGGCGGGGGCCTCGGGCATATCCGGCTCGGCGTCTTCAAGAATGCGCTGCATCTGTGTGACGTCATAGTCCATCAAGCGTGAATTGCCATTGGAGCCGTCCCGCTCGTACGTCACCCAATAGGGCCGCAGATACCCTTCTTCGAAGACATGAATGGTCAGTCCCCGCGCGCGCGCCCGTTCTACGGCTTGGGCATGGATGGGGCGGGTATCGCCATAGAGCACGATGTCGGTGATATCGTGCGCCTCAACGATTTGATCGAAGCGGCTGATCCACTGGTCTTGCGGGTCGGTGAAGGGAATGTAAGTCGTCTTGTCAGGCCAAAATGCCTGATCGCCACGGTTAAACCCGACGCGCCATACCTTGGCTCCGGATCGCCCCAGCATTTTCGCCAGACGACCGAAGAAAGGCCCATGTGGACCTTGTAAGAATAGGAAGTTTCGGTTCTCGCCCGTGATGCGCGCCATACCTGCCAATCACCAAATCAGAAAGAGCGTTATTCGCCTTATAGGCCTACAAAAAGATGGTTACAGGGGAATTAACAATGGCTTGCGGCAAAAATTGGGCCATGCGGGTGTTTTTATCGGCGAATTTGGGGCGGCCTTCGTAACGTATCATGGCTTCAATCCTGGCTGCGTTTCCGCTACAGCAGTGACACCAACCCGATGCAGGAGGCGACATGTTCACTGGGATCATCACCGATGT
>CALJDH010000290.1 GCA_938023895.1 uncultured Aliiroseovarius sp. | reverse complement strand
TGGGCGAGATCGACCCCGACGCCACAGTCATCTTCGTGATGAACCACCGCTCGAACATGGACTATGTGCTGGTCACATGGCTGGCCGCCGAACGCTCGCACCTGTCTTATGCGGTCGGGGAGTGGGCGCGGGTCTGGCCGTTGCGCACGCTAATCCGGTCGATGGGGGCGTATTTCATCCGGCGTAAAAGTCGCAACAATCTCTATCGTAAAGTGCTGTCGCGCTATGTGCGCATGGCAACGGATGGCGGTGTGACGCAAGCCATGTTCCCGGAAGGGGGGCTGAGCCTTAACGGAGAAGTCGGTGCGCCTAAGCTGGGGCTGCTCAGTTATATTGTGCAGGACTTCGTGCCGGGCGAAAGCCGCAACGTGGTCTTTATTCCGGTTGCGATGAACTATGACCGGGTGCTGGAAGACCGTGTGCTGGTGTCTGCCGATATCAAAGGAACCCGCCGTTTTGGGCTTCGGTTCAAATATGTGGCGCGCCATGTCGGACGGCATGTTTGGCAACGAGTTACGGGGCGCTTCTATCGCTTTGGATATGCCTCGGTGTCTTTTGGGGATCCGGTATCGCTGGTAGAATTTCTGGACGGGAACCCACCTGAAGAGATGTTGGAGCCTCTGGGCGACACACTGATGGCGCGGATTCGCGACGTGGTGCCGGTGCTGCCAGTGCCTGTGGTCTCGGCCATTTTACTTGAGGGCGACGGACAGACTCGCGCCGAGATCGTGGCGCGCTTCGATGCGCTAGTCTCGGCGATGGAAGCGGATGGCGTTCATGTGCATATACCGCGCGGCGACATGGCTTACGCGGCCGAAGTAGGACTGCGTGAGCTTTTGCTGCGGAAGATTATTACAGAAGAGGGCGAGGGCGAGGGCGCAAAGTTCCATCTGCATCGTCCTGACAGGCTGATCCTGGCCTACTACGCGAACTCGATCGCGCATCTCAGCCCGGAACTGGAGCCCATCCATATCTCCGATCTGACCCCCGCCGAAGTCGCGGACGCGTCTGTGCTATAGTAGGCGAGGGTCGCGCCTGCTTGACGTAGAGGTCAAAATCGGGCGCGACATAAAATTACAAAAAATCACCAATTGGTGTTGCAATCTTACTTTTAGAAAAGTAATGCTGCAGTAGCAGCCGCAATTCTGCACTGCGGCGACAGAATCAAATAACACGCGAAAACAGGAGGCCGCCATGGCTTTGGACACGCAAACTGGCATCGCCGAATATGATGCTCCGAAGAAAGATCTTTACGAGATCGGTGAAATGCCCCCGCTGGGCCACGTCCCCGCACAGATGTATGCATGGGCAATCCGCCGTGACCGTCAGGGCGAACCCAACAAAGCCATGCAGATTGAAGTCGTAGAGACCCCCAAACTGGATAGCCACGAAGTGCTGGTTCTGGTGATGGCGGCTGGCGTGAACTATAACGGCATCTGGGCCGGTCTGGGCGTTCCCGTCAGCATGTTCGACGTGCACAAGCAGGACTATCACATTGCCGGTTCGGATGCTTCGGGCATCGTTTGGGCCGTAGGTGACAAGGTTAAAAGCTGGAAAGTGGGCGACGAAGTTGTCATTCACTGTAACCAGGATGACGGCGATGACGAGGAATGCAACGGCGGCGATCCGATGTTCTCGCCCAGCCAGCGCATCTGGGGTTACGAAACCCCCGATGGCTCGTTCGCTCAGTTTACCCGCGTTCAGGCACAGCAGCTGCTGCACCGTCCCAAGCACCTGACCTGGGAAGAAAGCGCCTGCTACACGCTGACGCTGGCCACCGCATACCGCATGCTGTTCGGCCACCACCCCCATGAACTGAAGCCCGGCCAGAACGTTCTGGTTTGGGGTGCATCGGGCGGTCTGGGCTCGTACGCCATTCAGCTGATCAACGCAGCAGGCGGCAACGCGATTGGTGTGATCTCGGACGAAAGCAAGCGTGACTTCGTAATGGGTCTGGGCGCCAAGGGCGTGATCAACCGTAAGGACTTCACTTGCTGGGGCCAGCTGCCCACCGTGAACACGCCGGAATACGACGTATGGTTCAAAGAAGCCCGCCGTTTTGGCAAGGCCATCTGGGACATTACCGGCAAGGGCAATAACGTAGACATCGTGTTCGAACACCCCGGTGAATCGACCTTCCCGGTGTCGAACCTGGTCTGTAAGAAGGGCGGCATGGTTGTCATCTGCGCCGGCACCACCGGCTTCAACTGTACCTTTGACGTTCGTTACACTTGGATGCACCAGAAGCGTCTGCAGGGCTCGCACTTCGCGCACCTCAAGCAGGCAGCTGCGGCAAACCAACTGATGATCGAGCGCCGTATCGACCCATACATGTCGGAAGTGTTCCCGTGGGCCGAAATCCCGGATGCGCACATGAAGATGTACAAGAACGAACACAAGCCGGGCAACATGTCGGTTCTGGTTCAGGCCCCCACAACCGGGCTGCGTACCTTCGAAGACGCACTGGAAGCCGGCCCCAAATAAGCCGCAATTTCCACCCAATTAAACCTGCCCGCTGCCTTATCAAAGGTGGCGGGCAATTGATTCTCGTGTGCGAATCACCCCCAACAATTTGCGGAAATTGTGAGATTTCCGTTACGGAAGGTGATTTTTCTGCCTTTCGCGACCTCGCTATTTATGGGGAGTTTTAATCCGCGAGTTAGAAGTGGCAAATACGCATGTTAAAGTTACAAAAAGCGCTACTGTTCGAGGGTTTTGCCGTGTCTGACAAATGGATTGTTGATGTACTTACCGACCTCATGGCCTATGCTGAGAAAAATGGTCTGAGTGTGACGGCAGAACAGCTTGATGATGCACGACTCATTGCTTTGACCGAGATTTCTAACACGTCTCGCGAGCAGAAGGAGATCGCGCGTACCTATGACGAACCGGCTCGAAGACCTTCTCTCTACCTTGCAAGCGGCGGCCACGCTTGAAGACCTGCAAGCGATCCTTGAAACGCTGCGGGATCATTATGGAGTCGAGCATACCGTTTACCATTGGGTAAACTCTGTCGGGGAGCGTTACGGGGCAGGGACCTATTCTGCTGAATGGGTCGACCGCTATCTTGAAAAAGACTATCTGCGGATGGATCCCGTTATTTTTGTCTGTTTTCAAAGGTTTACGCCGGTCTCTTGGAAAGAGCTCGACTGGTCGTCGAAACCTGCGCGCGAAATGTGGCAGGATGCGTTGGATCACGGGCTGGGAAATCAGGGCTATACGATTCCCATTCGCGGCCCGAGCGGACAGTTTGCGCTGTTTACGCTGAACGCCTCTCTCAGTGACGAGGACTGGGCTCAATTCATCGACGAGAATGCCCGCGATCTGATGATTTTGGGGCATGAGTTCAACAAAAAGGCGCTGGAATTCGAGCAGTGGGGAGAAGATGGAAGCGTGCCCGCGCTGTCCCCACGCGAGCTGGCATCGATGGGCTGTCTTGCGCGCGGGATGAGCCGCGCACAGGCCGCAGCCGAGCTAAATATCTCGGAACATACGCTGCGCGTTTACATCGAAAGCTCGCGTCACAAACTGGGCGCAATGAATACAACTCACGCGGTCGCACGGGCACTTTCGGCGGGTATCATCATAATTTGAACGAAGTTCTACCTCACGATGTATTTGCCATACGTTAACTAAGAGGCGAGCATTGTCCTATTAATCACTCGGACAAAGGAGCTCCACTCATGCTGCGTTACCTCTATGGCAATGATCTTTCGAAATTCCCCCTGCTGGCTGAGACCATGTTCAAGGATCGGGCGAAGCAGTTTTCGCACCGTCTTGGATGGGATGTTTCGGTCGACGAGATGGGATATGAGCGCGACGAATACGACGACATGAACCCGCTTTACGTGATCTGGGAACAGGCCGATGGCCGTCACGGCGGGTCCATGCGCTTTCTACCCACGGTCGGGCAAACGATGGTGAATGACCACTTCAGCCATCTGACCGACGGCGTCCATATCGAAAGCCCGCTGATCTGGGAATGCACCCGCTTTTGCCTGTCCCCAAGCGCAGATCGCCGTGCATCGGCGGCACTTGCACTTGGCGCTGGCGAAATCATGGACACATTCAAACTGGAACACTATGTCGGCGTGTTCGATCCCCGTATGGAGCGTATTTATCGTCTGATGGGCCTTGAGCCCGACGTCATCGGGATGGGCGGCGAAGGTCGCGACCGTATCGGTGTTGGCCTCTGGTCGATGGATGAAAGCGCCTTCGAACCCACCTTGAAGAAGGTTGGTGTGACACGCGAAGTCAGCCAAGGCTGGATGCGTTACTCGTTGTTCACGGTCAACCGCGATCCGGCACCGCAGACGTTGCCACGCAGCGCCTAATCTAAATCCTGAGAAAATTCGGCGACCAGCGCTTTCGAGCGCTGGTGCTGCCCATGCCCGCACGATAGGGTCGCGGCATGACCGTACGATCCCCCGTTACCTTTTCGGATGACCAAGCCGAAGCCCATGACCGGGTTTCTGAAATGTTGCGCCTGTCGGGCGTGAATCTTGATGACGCGCTGCTGACACCGGTGGCTGACGGCAAGTCGCAGGTGATGGCTGTGATCGGTAAGGCTGGATCCGGCAAGACGCTGCTCTTGGCCGAGTTGTACCGCGCGTTGGAAGATGCGGGTGTTGACGTGATCTCGGGCGATTGGGAGGGCAAGCGTCGCAAGGAACGCCGCACCCTTGCCATTCTGGCGCCGACCAACAAAGCCGCCAGTGTTCTCCGCAACCGGGGTGTGCCCGCGACGACCATTCACCGGATCCTCTACACACCCGTTTACGACCCCGAATACGAAAAGATCGCGGAATGGCTGGCTGGAAACGGCGACCGGCCCGAGATCGAAGGCCTGACAGACGAGGCGCTGGACCGCGCTTTTTCCTTCTATCAGACACAGAAATCCATTCCCGGTGCGCTGGCTGCTGCTGGGCTTCGAGGGTCGGACTTCATCACGGGTTGGAAGCGACGCGACGATCCTCTGGACATCGGCTTTGTCGACGAAAGTTCGATGCTGGATGAAAAGCAATTCGAGGATCTGCGCGAGATTTTCCCGACCTTGGTCTTGTTCGGCGACCCTGCGCAGTTGGCTCCGGTCGGCCAGTCCGGCAAGATGATCTTTGACGACATCAAGGGCCCGAGAAAGCAGGTTCTACACCGCATCCACCGCCAAGAAGACGACAACCCCATTTTGGATCTGGCGCACGCCTTGGCTGATGACAGCCTCGATTTCGACAGGTTCGAGCGGATGATCCATCAGGCTGCCGCGCGGGACGACCGTGTCGTAGTCGCCCCACGTGCAAATGCCGATCTGATGGCACGCTCGCCGGTCTTGGTCTGGCGGAACAA
>CALJDH010000289.1 GCA_938023895.1 uncultured Aliiroseovarius sp. | reverse complement strand
GACTTGTCGATGGTCCACCGCTATGTGGTGCCGGACGACAGCCCGGTGCTGCAGCTGACCCTATCGAAGGTCGAGCAGATGACGCCGGGGGTGACGAAATACGAACTGTCCACGCTGGACGGATCCGAGCTACCTGCATGGACCGCCGGGGCGCATCTGGATGTGCTGGTCTCGCCCGAATTCCTACGTCAGTATTCGCTGTCTGGCGACCCTGCCGACCGCAGCACATATCAGATCGGCGTGCTGCGCGAAGAGGACGGGCGTGGCGGGTCGGCCCTGCTGCACCGGATCTTCAGCGAAGGCCGCAAGGTCTTTGTCTCGAAGCCCATCAACCATTTTGAACTGGTCGAGGATGCGCCCAAGACCTTCCTGATGGGCGGCGGCATTGGCATCACGCCGATGATCGCCTTCGCGCACCGCCTGCACGCCATCGGCGCGGATTTTGCGCTGCATTATTCTGCCAGCAGCCGGAAAGATGCAGGGTATCTGGACGATCTGGCGGCGATGCCGTGGGCAGACAAGGTGCATCTACATTTCTCGGACGAAGGCTCGCGCGCGGATTTCGATGTGGTGTTCTCCGACACCCCCGACGGTGCGCACGTCTACGCCTGCGGGGCCGATCGCTATATGGATGCCGTGATGCAGGCAGCCGAACGCCAAGGCATCCCCGAGGACGCGCGACATCTGGAATACTTCAGCGTGCCCGAGCAGCCGGATTATGAAAACCACCCCTTCACCCTGCGCCTGAAAGATGGCCGCAGGATCGCGGTCTTGGCGGATCAAACTGCCGCGGATGCGTTGAACGAGGCTGGGTTCCATGTGGATGTGAAATGTTCTGATGGGATCTGTGGCGTGTGCAAATGCGGTGTGCTGTCAGGCGATGTTGAACACCGCGACTTCGTTCTGTCCAACGCCCAGCGTGACGGCGCGATGATCCTGTGCCAAAGCCGCGCGAAAGACCCAGACGGAGAGATCGCGCTGGATCTGTAGCCTCACGCGTAGCTCACAGAAACGTCATCTGAACCGGTGATCCGAGGCGGGAAGCCCTCCGTATTCCTTGTATCTGACAACAAGGAGATCAACATGCTTCGCCGTTCTTTCATCGCCGTCACCGCAGCCGCTGCCTTTGCCGCCCCTGCTTTCGCAGACGGCCATTCTAAAGACATCGTCGACACCGCCGTTGGCGCTGGTAGCTTCACCACCCTCGTCGCCGCTGTGCAGGCCGCCGGGCTGGTCGACACACTGAAGGGCGAAGGTCCGTTCACCGTCTTCGCCCCCACCGATGATGCGTTCGCCGCTCTGCCGGAAGGCACCGTCGAAACGCTCTTGATGCCCGAAAACAAGGACAAGCTGGTATCAATTCTGACCTATCACGTGGTCCCCGGCAAAGTGATGTCCGGCGATCTGTCGGACGGCATGATGGCCGCCACTGTGCAAGGCGCTGAAGTGAAGATCGGCACCATGTCGGGCGTGACGGTTCAGGGTGCCAACGTGACGGCTGCCGACATCGAAGCCTCGAACGGGGTGATCCATGTGATCGACAGCGTAATCCTGCCGCCAGAAAGCTAAAGCTTTCTTCCCCCCCACTCACGGCAGGAAAGGGGTCGCCCAGCGCGGCCCCTTTTTTTGCCTTTGGACTACTCTGCGATATCGCGCGGCAGTGTGATCAGGAAGGCAGTGCCGGTGTCGTCGGTGCGTTCCAGCTCAAGCGTGCCGCCATGACCGCGCACCAGTTCGGCCGAGATCGCCATGCCCAAGCCAGACCCGCCTTTGCGGTTGGTGCCGGCAAAGGGTTGAAACAGGTGATCTTGCGAGGATTTTGGCAGTCCCGGCCCGGTATCCACGACGCGGATCTGCCAATCGGCATCGGTTTCGCTGGCCTGCAACGCGATCTCGCCCGGTTTACCCGAGGCCACGATGGCCTGCCGCGCATTGCGCACGAGGTTCGAAAGCACGCGATACAACTGTTCGGGATCGGCACGCAGGGTCAGACCTGCGGGAATATCCTCGGCAAAGGACAGATCGTGATCACCGGCCGACAGGCGTTCGCTTTCGATAATGTCGGCGGTTAGCTCGGCCAGATTGAAACGGTTCATGGTCGGCGCGGGTTCTTCCGCCTTGCCAAAGGCCAGCGTGTTTTCACACAGGCTGACCGCGCGGGTGATCGAGTTCACCAGCTTCGGCACCACCCGTTTTACCATCGGATCTTCGCTGCTTTCCATCCGGTCGGCGAACAGTTGCGCCGTGGTCAGCACGTTGCGCAGGTCATGGCTGATCCGGGCGACCGCGCCACCCAATTGCGCCAAACGCTCTTTCTGTTTCAGGGCGCCAGTCAGGTCTGTTTGCAAACTGCGCAGGGTAACTTCCGCTTCGCGCAGCTCAGTTACGCTGGTGGCGGGGGCGATGATGCGCCGCGCATCCTCGGGATCGGCGGCATAGGCTTTCATATTGCCTACAACGCCTTTGATCGGGCGTACGATCAACCGCTGTACGGCAAGGAATAGCAAAAGCGCGGTGATGACCGAGATAACGGCGGACAGAAGAAGGATGTTCACCCCATAATCGATCATCGCGGCGCGCAGCTTGGCGGTCCACATGGTGACCTCGATCACCAGACCGCCCTCGCGGACGGGGTCGCCGATCACGCGGATCACCTCAGGTTCGGGGTTGAACAGGCGCATCATGGCGTCGCGGATCAGCGTCATCGCCGAGGCGTCACGCAGGTCATAGTCGTGGGTCACGGCCCCGGGCGGGGTCGAGGACAACATCAGCTCGCGCATCTCATCGCGGCGCAGTACGACGTTATAGACCTCGGCGTTCTCCAGAAGCTCGGCTTCCAGTTCCGGCGCGATCATATCATCAGCAAGCAACGCCAACGACGCGATCTGCGCCCGCTCCAGGCGATCCTGAAGATAGTCGGCCCGGAAGCGCGCGACCGAGGGTACGAAGATCAATATCTCGGCCAGCATGACGAACAGGGTCGTCAGGATCAGAAATCGGCCGGAAAGAGTATTGAACACCTGCGCGCCCTCGTCGGTTCGGGTTACGGGATGAATTTCTGCACGAAACCTACCACCCGCTTGACCATAGGGTTATCAAAAAGTCGAGGTGAGAAATAGGCCCCCGCCGCGCGCTTGCTGATTTCCGCCATGGTGGGATAGGGCGCGACCATGGCTGCGATCTGCCCCATTTTCAAACGGTTGGCGATGGCAAGCGCCCAAAGGGTAATCATCTCGCCCGCGCCGGGGCCGACGATCGAGACACCGACAGGGCGCCCTTTGACAATCATCACCTTGATCAGACCCTTGGCCTGCTGGGTCGCGATGGCGCGGTCATTCCCAGCGAAGTCAAACCGGGCCACTTCCAGCTTGTCGCCGTGGCTCTTGCGGGCTTCTGCCTCGGTCAGGCCGATCTGGGCGAGTTCCGGCGCGGTATAGGTCGCCCACGGGATATGATCGGTGCGTTGTTTCGACGGCAATCCGAATAACATCGAGCGGATGATCACACCCGCGTGGTAGCCCGCCACATGGGTGAATTGCAGCCCGCCCGCCACGTCGCCAATCGCATACACTTTCTTGTTCGTGGTGCGCAGGCTGGCGTCTGCCTTGATGCCCGCGCGGCTGGGTTCAATCCCGGCGGCAGACAAGTTCAGCTTGTCGGTGTTGGCTTTGCGCCCCACCGCCATCAGCAGATGGGTACCTTTGAAGATGCGGCCATTCTTGGCCTCAACCTCAATCGCCCCCGCCTTGCCACGGATTTCCGCGGCCAGTGCGTCTTCTTCAATGGCAATGCCCTCGGACCGCAGCGCATCCAACACATGCGCAGCCATTTCGGGATCATCCCGGCCCAGCGCTTTCATGCCTTCGATCACCGTGACCTCACACCCCAGCCGACGATGCGCCTGCGCCATTTCCATGCCAATAGGGCCGCCACCGATGATCAGCAGGTGATCTGGACGGGTTTTCAACTCGAAGATCGTCTCGTTGGTCTCATAGGGCACGTTCTCGATACC
>CALJDH010000288.1 GCA_938023895.1 uncultured Aliiroseovarius sp. | reverse complement strand
TGCAGATAGGCGAAGGGTTGGACGGTGCTGGCCTCGGCGAATTCATAGCATTTGATCAGCAGCCAATGGCCCAGCACGCCCGAGCAACACAGAACCGCCATCCACACCCAATCACCTTGCGACATGGGCTCCCAGAACCATGCGCCAATGGCGGTCATCACGACTGCGCCGATGACACCTGTCCAGACAAAACTGGTCTGGGTGCTGTCTGTTTTGGCTGCCAATCGCGTCATCAGCCCGTAGACAGCAAACATCCCGGCCCCGACTAAAGGAACAATGGCGTAGGGTGAAAAGACGCCCGACCCCGGCTGCAAGATCACCAAAATGCCAACAAAACCAATCCCGATGGCCACCCAACGCCGCCAGCCCACACGTTCGCCCAGCACCGGGCCAGACAACGCCGCGACCATTAACGGATAGACGGCGAATATCGCGTGACTTTCCACCAGTCCCAGCAACGTGAACGAGATAACGGTCACGCAGATTTCCAGCGCAAGCAGCGCCCCGCGTGAGATTTGCAGCCAAAGGCGGGCGGGGCGCAGGGCTTGTGATAGCCCTCCGTTCCGGCGGGTCAGCCACAGAACGAACGCCGCAAAAAACCAATAGCGGATCATCACCACCATCCAGACGTTGTATTCTCCGCCCAAATGGCGCGAGATCCCGTCCTGCATCGCAAAGACGAAGGTGGTGGCCACCATCAGCCAGATGCCGATCTGATTGTTGCGCTCCATTGCGTCCCTTCAGGGCCGCATTGTGCCGCGGCTCATATGCCGCTTGCGCCCGTATCCGGGAACACGTTCTACATCGAACCCCGCCGCGTCTAGGGCGCGACGCACAAAACCTGCGGCGGTATATGTCGCAAACGTGCCATTTGGTGCGGTGTGCCTGCCGACTTCGCCCATCAGAGCCTCACCCCACAGCTCGGGGTTCTTGGCGGGCGAAAAGCCGTCGAGGAACCACGCATCTGCTTTGCCGTCCCACGCGGCGAGTGTTTCGCGCGCGTCGCCCTCGATCACCTCGACCGAGAACCCGTCCAGATCAAACCGACGCGCGCCCTGCTCCCATGCCCTCAGGAACGGGCCGGCGACCGCATGCGCTTCGGGGAAGGCTTGAAGTGCGCGATCGATGTCGGCGGCCTCCATCGGGAAGGCTTCAAACGAGGTGAATCCACACCCCTCGTGCGCCCCCCCTGCACGCCACGCGATGAACGCGGCCAGCATGTTCAGCCCGGTGCCAAAGCCCAGCTCGGCAAGCTGGAAACCGGGATGGAACCGGCTCGCCAAATCATTGCCGTCAATGAAGACATGCCGTGTCTCGGCCAGCCCGTCTTCCAACGAGAAATAGGGGTCGTCAAACTGCTCGGCCACCGGCACACCGCTGTCTTTCCACGTGATGCTCGCCGTAGTTGTCGTTGTCTGGCGCTTTGTCATGATCTGCCCTAGAACGCATTTGAAACCTGCGCGAACATGAAGAAGGATAGCTCCGATGGCAACGGCTGATGTGACGGTCTATGGCGCAGGGATCTTTGGCCTGTCGGTCGCGTGGAGCTGCGCCAAACGCGGCGCGAAGGTGCGGGTGATCGACCCGAACGGGCCGGGTGCCGGGTCATCTGGCGGTCTGGTTGGCGCTCTGGCCCCGCACGTGCCCGAACGCTGGAACGCCAAGAAAGCATTTCAATTCGACAGTCTGATCATGGCGGAAACCTATTGGGCCGAGGTCGAGGCCATGTCCGGCACATCCCCCGGCTATGCGCGGTCAGGCCGGTTGCAACCCATTGCCGACGAACGCCTGTTAGAGCTCGCCAAAACCCGCGCAGTCGAGGCCGAAACGCTGTGGCAGGGCAAAGCCGTGTGGACGGTGCGTCCCGCGTCTGACTTCCCGGATTGGGCGCCGATCAGCCCGACCGGCTTCCTGATCTACGACACGCTGACCGCCCGGATGAGCCCCCGCCGGGCAGGCGCCGCTTTGGTCGCAGCGATCCAAGCCAAGGGCGGCGAAATCGTGACCGACGGCCCCTCGGAAGGGACCGAGGTTTGGGCGACCGGCTGGCAGGGCATGGTAAAACTGTCCGAGGAGTTGGGCAAACCTGTCGGCAACGGCGTCAAAGGCCAAAGCGCGCTTCTGGACCATGACGCGCGGGACATGCCGCAACTTTTTGCGGACGCCGTGCACATCATCCCGCACGCGGACGGCACTGTCGCCATCGGATCGACCAGCGAACGCGAGTTCGACGACCCCTCCAGCTGCGACGACGCACTGGACGAGGTGATCGCCCGCGCCCGCGCCGCCTGCCCCGCGCTGGCCAATGCCCCTGTCATCGAACGCTGGGCCGGCGTGCGCCCGCGCGCCAAATCCCGCGCACCGATGCTGGGCGGATACCCCGGCCGCCCCGGCGCCTTCATCGCCAATGGTGGCTTCAAAATCGGCTTCGGCATGGGCCCACGTGTCGGCGAATTGATGGCCGATCTGGTGCTGGAAGGTCGCGACGATATCCCCGAGGACTTCCGGGTCGAGGCCAGTCTTTAACCTTCGGCGAGGCGTGCGGTCGCTTCCATACACAATCTTTGATCCTGCCCACGAACCCAGAGCGCTTCGCCTTTCCTGCAAAGCGTTGCGGTTTCAACATGCAAAACGGGTGACACGGCGCGGAACGTGAATTCCGACAAAGGTCCCAGTTCACGTGCTGCCTTCAACATCAGCAACTGCGCCAGTAACGGGCCATGCACCACCAGTCCATCATACCCTTCCACATCGCGACAGTAATCCAGATCATAGTGGATGCGGTGTCCATTGAACGTTAGGGCCGAGTAGCGAAACAACAGTGTTGAATTGAACTCCCACACTTCTGCACTTTCTTCACCAGAGGGGGCCAAACGGGTCCTTGATTGAGGCGCATTAGAATCTGGATCCTCGCGGTAGACGAGGTCCTGATGCTCGGTCACTGCACAGTGACCACCCTGCCAAATCTCGTGTCGCAGGGTCACAAAACCCAGTGGCCCAGTCCGACCCACTTTATGTTGAGTTGCCTCGACACAACTGCGCTTCTCAGCCGGTACGCCTGCATGAAGTGGAGAATTGAAGGTCAGCCGCCCTCCGGCCCACATACGCCGCGGCAAACCCATATCTGGGATCAGGCCTCCGACATTCGGATGGCCATCACGCCCGAGAGCCGTAGGTGGTTGGACGTCCCAGAAATAGAGCTGATGAAAGAACGGGGGTAATGGATCGCCGCTCTTAACCAAATCCGTCGCGCCAAGCGCCACAAGAAGTGCCGAAGCGCGGGCGGGATCCATCTGATCGGTGACGATCTGGGTGTCGCGTGATATTTCATCCATACTCTGACCGTAACGTCATTCGTCTGAAGGGAAAAGCACATGGGACCACAGCTTACTGCGCTCGATCATCTCGTCCTGACTGTCGCAGACATCGAGGCGACGATTGCTTTCTATGACCGGGTGCTTGGTATGCAATCCGAACAATTTCAGCCAACAGACGGCAGTACCCGTTGGGCCCTGAAATTTGGTGTGCAAAAGATTAATCTACATGTCGCTGGCCAAGAATTTGACCCTAAGGCAAAGGTGCCAACGCCAGGCAGCGCCGACCTGTGTTTTCTGACGGACAGCCCGCTCGACACGTGGCAAACCCATTTGCATAAGTTCGGCGTCCAGATCGTCGATGGCCCTGTCCGTCGCACAGGCGCATCGTTTCCTATCCAGTCAATCTATATCCGCGATCCAGATGGAAACTTGATCGAGATATCGGAACGGCTTCAAGACTGATCTACGGCGGCCCGCAACTTGCCCATCAGCTTCGTCAAATTCGCCTCGTAGCGCTCATTCTTCAAAACGCCCTCCGCGTCGAACTCTTTCGAGCTACCCGCCACGGCGATCTCTGGCCCGATCACAAGGCGCGGCTGAAACGGCACCATCGCCGCCACCAATGACGCCTGCGCCCGCTCTCCGCCCGCACGGCCTCCGGCAGCCGACATGGCGGCCACGGGCTTGCCCTGCCACGGATGGGGTTTCACCCGACTGACCCAATCAAGCGCATTCTTCAGAACACCGGTCAGCATCTTGTTGTACTCTGGCGTCGAGATGATCACCGCATCCGCTTCCGCGATCTGTGCGGCCAGTTTGGCCACGCTATCAGGGATCCCCGAAGCATCCTCAAGGTCGCCATCGTAAAGCGGCAGGTGCAGATCCGCCTCTACGTAATCCGCATCGCCATAAAGCCGCGCAGCATTTCGCAGCAGGAACCGGTTGGTTGCGTCTTTACGCAGGGACCCGGACATGCCAAGCAATTGGTGTTTGGACAAATGAACCTCCTTTGTCGGGTCTCAGGGATGTGGGGCGTGGCACGTGCGAGGTCAAGACAAGACGAGACACAGCGATGCGCCACGGCGGACAAATCTTGGTCGATCACCTGAAAACCGAAGGCGTTGCCCGCGTCTTCTCGGTCCCCGGCGAAAGCTTTTTGGCCGCTCTAGATGGGCTTTACGACAGCGGGATCGAAAACATCGTCTGCCGTCAGGAAGGTGGGGCTGCCATGATGGCCGAAGCGCATGGCAAGCTTACTGGCGCGCCGGGTGTTGTGTTTGTCACGCGCGGTCCGGGGGCGACGAATGCATCTTCCGGCATTCACGTCGCCATGCAGGACGCGACACCGATGGTGGTTTTCGTGGGCCAGATCGCGCGCGCGCACCGGGATCGCGGCGCGTTTCAGGAAGTCGACTATCGCGCCTTCTTCGGCCCGCTGGCCAAATGGTCCTGCGAGGTCGACCAGACAGAGCGCCTGCCCGAATACCTTGCCCGCGCCTTCCACGTGGCCCGCACCGGGCGCCCCGGCCCGGTCGTCGTCGCCCTGCCCGAGGATATGCTCAGCGACGTGGCCGACGTGCCGGATCGCCCAGCTGTGCCTGCCACGCAGGGCCATGTGTCCAGCGCGGACGCGAGTGCGATACTGGCCGCGATTGAGACGTCTGCGCGTCCGCTTCTGATCGCAGGCGGGCCGGGTTGGACGGCAGATGCGGGCTCCACGCTGATGAAGTTCGCCACCGCAAACGCCCTGCCCGTCGCCACCGCTTTCCGCCGTCAGGACTATGTGGACAACCGCCACCCGAACTATGTCGGAGACCTCGGTCTTGGCATCAACCCGGCGCTGAAGGCCATGTTCGACGAAGCCGACACGCTGGTCGTTCTGGGTAGCCGTTTGGGCGACATCGTCACCGGCAGCTACGAGATGCTGGACCCGTTCCAGACCGGCAAGCGCATCATCCATGTCTATCCAGACGCCGAGGAATTGGGCCGCGTCTATCACGCAGATCAGACTGTGCTGGCCACCGGCCCCACAGCGATTGCAGCGCTGAGCGCACAGCCCGCGCTGTCTGCAACCCCGTGGGCCGAGTGGGCGCAACAGGGCCGCGCGGCCTTTGACGCCTTCCAAACCCCGGTCGAGACCCCCGGCCCGGTCAAGCTGGAACGCATCATGCACTGGCTGTCGGACACGCTGCCCGACGATACGGTCATGACAAACGGAGCAGGAAACTACGCCACATGGCTGCACTGCTATTTCCGCTTCAAGGAATACGGAACGCAGCTGGCCCCGACCTCCGGCTCGATGGGCTATGGCTTCCCTGCGGCAGTGGCCGCTAGCCTGCAACACCCCGACCGCACCGTCATTGCATGGCTGGGGGATGGCGAGTTTCAGATGACCCTGAACGAGATGTCGACCGCTGTACAGCACGGTGCCAAACCCATCGCGATCATCGTGAACAACGAGCGCTATGGGACCATCCGTATGCACCAAGAACGTACCTATCCGGCGCGCGTCTCGGGCACCGACATGGCAAACCCCGACTTCGCAGATCTGGCCCGCGCCTACGGTGGACATGGGGAAACGGTCACGCGAACGGAAGACTTCCAAGCGGCTTTCAAGCGTGCCGAGGCATCCGGGAAACTGGCTGTGATCGAGTTGGTGGTAGATCAGCAAGTCGCCACACCGGGTCTGACGCTGGATCAGTTGCGCGCACAGGGCGAGGCGGGATAACCGCCGCGCCCCGTCGCTAAGGATCAGCCCTTGGGCATCTCCATCAATTCGGCCAGATGGATCGTCCCCATCTGGATGAAGCTGTTTTCACCGGCAATCGCCAAGGCTGTTTCCGCGTCCGGCGCGTTGATCACGCAAAAGCCCATCATCGGCTGCTTGAACCCTTCGCGGTGACCATCGCCATCGACGGTCCACTGCGCCTTGAAGGGCGTCTCGGGTATCTCGAACACATCCGCGTATTTCGCAATCCACGCCTTATACGCGGCCTGCATTTCGGCCTTCTTGTCGTCGGGCACATCCGTTGGTTCGTGATACGCCATGTAGAACTTCGGCATCGTTTCTCCTCCCGTTTTCGGGATCAGTATTCGACCCCAATTTGCGCCTTGATGCCCGACCGGAACGGGTGCTTCACCAATTCCATCTCGGTCACCAGATCGGCAATCTCGATCAGATCGTCCGAGGCATTGCGCCCGGTCAGCACCACATGGGTCATCTCGGGCTTCTCTTCGACTAGAAACTGCACCACTTCGTTGATGTCGACATAGTCATAGCGAATGGCGATGTTGATCTCATCCAGCAGGACCATCTTGTTCGACGGGTCACGGATCAGCTCTTTCGATTTTTCCCACGCGGCCTGCGCCATCTCGATGTCGCGCGTGCGGTCTTGTGTTTCCCACGTAAAGCCCTCGCCCATCGTGTAGAACTCGCAGATATCCGAGAACTTGGCGTTGATCAGATCACGCTCGCCGCAATCCATACCACCCTTGATGAACTGCACCACGGCACATTTCATGTCCGCCGCGATACAACGGAAAATCATCCCGAACGCGGCCGAGCTTTTGCCCTTGCCCTTGCCGGTATGCACGATGATCAGACCTTTCTTGTCGGTCTTCGTCGCCATGATCTTGTCACTGGCGGCTTTCTTCTTTGCCATCTTTGTGGCGTGGCGATCGGGATCTACGGTCATTCTGGCCTCACTTCTGACTGTTCATCCACTGTGAGAGCACACGCCCCCGGATGCAAGAGCGGGCGCCCCGAAAATCAGGACGCCCGC
>CALJDH010000287.1 GCA_938023895.1 uncultured Aliiroseovarius sp. | reverse complement strand
GCCGTCTTCGGGCAACACGCGGGCGAAGAGGCCAGCCTTGGCGGCGAAGTACTCCTCGAACGTCTCGTGATAGTCCAAATGGTCTTGTGTGAAGTTGGTAAAGGCCGCTGCCGACAAGCGCACCCCGTCCAGACGGCGCTGCGCCAACCCGTGCGAGGACGCTTCCATCGCTGCGTGCGTCACACCTGCACCGGCCATGTCGGCCAGTGTTTTGTGCAGGGTGATGGGTTCAGGCGTGGTGTGCGACAGCGGGGCGGTGAACGCGCCCTCTACACCCGTCGTGCCCAAATTCGCTGCTTTGATGCCCAGAAGGGTCCAGATCTGCCGCGTGAAGCTGGCGACCGAGGTTTTCCCGTTTGTGCCCGTCGCTGCAACCATATGCTCGGGCTGAGTGCCGAACCAGAGCGCAGCCGCATAGGCCAGTGCCATACGCGGATCTTCGGTCACGACGAGCGCGGCATCGGATGCGGCCAGCTCGACCTCGGCAATGTGTGCACCTTCGGGGTCGGTTAAAATGGCCGCAGCCTTCATACGCAGGGCATACTGGATGAACTCGCCGCCGTGCAGCTTGGCGCCGGGAAGGGCTGCAAACAAATGCCCCGGTTTGACCAGACGGCTGTCCACCGACAATCCCGTCACTTGCGCATCACGCCCTGCCCGGGCGCTGAGCCCCAGTTCTCCCAGGGATTTCGTTACCATCTCAGCACCCATCAGTTTGCAATCCGCCTTGTCAGTTCGACGTGAGTGTTACCCCAGATGCGGTCAAAGGTTCAACGTGGGTTTCGCGCGGTTTCATGCCCAAGAGCGGCGCCACGCGCTCGATGATCGTGGCTGCGACCGGCACGGCTGTCCAACCGGCAGTGCGGCGCGGCTTGGTGCCCGAGGTCTCGACCGGTTCATCCAGCGTGACGATCAGCACGTATTTCGGGTTATCGGTCGGGAACATGCTGGCGAAGGTATTGATCACCTTGTCATCATAGTACCCACCGCGCGGCTTCGGCTTGTCCGCCGTACCCGTCTTGCCGCCCACCAGATAGCCCGGAACCTCGCCGAAGCTGGCGGTACCTTCAGTGACAACCTTGCGCAGCATGTCGCGCGCCGCAGCGGCCGACTCGGCGCTCATGACGCGCGGGCCGCGTTCTACGTGGTGTTGCTTCAAAACGGTCGGCGTCACCGCATAACCGCCATTGGCAATCGCCGCATAAGACGTGGCCAAGTGCATCGGGGTATTGGAAATCCCGTGCCCATAGGAAATCGTGACCGCGCTCAGCTTGCCCCATTTCGGCGGCAAAAGCGGGGTCGAACCCGAGGCCTCGACAATCTCGAACGGGGTGCGATCCAGCAGACCGAGTGTCTTCAGGAATTCCTGCTGACGTTCGGGGCCGATCTGCAGCGCCATGCGGCCCGTGCCGCGGTTCGAGCTTTTCACAATGATGTCCGAGACCGAAAGTTCGCCATAGTTCTTGTTGCGGAACTCGCCAATGCGGAAGCCCGAAATCTTCATCGGCTTGCCCGTGTCGATCACCGTATTCGGGTTCACCAGCCCCAGATCCATCGCCTGAATGGCGGTGAAAATCTTGAAGGTCGAGCCAAGCTCGTAAACGCCCTGCACCGCGCGGTTGAACAATGGGCTGTCGGACTGATCCATCCCCTTGTCCGCCACGGTCAGGGGACGCGGGCGGTTGTTCGGGTCAAAGTCCGGCAAGGACGCGACCGAGATCACCTCGCCCGTGTGCACGTCCATCAGGATCGCTGCCGCACCCTTGGCGTTCATCATTTTCATGCCACCATAGAGCACGCGTTCGACCGCGTCCTGAATGGTCAGGTCAATGGACAGCTCAAGCGGTGCGCCACCATTTGCAGGATCGCGCAGGAACTCATCGAACTGTTTTTCGACACCGGCAACGCCGATCACCTCAGCAGCCGAAACACCTTCGCGCCCAAAACTTGCCCCGCCCAATACATGTGCGGCCAGTTTTCCGTTGGGATAAAGACGCATCTCGCGCGGGCCAAAGAGCAGACCCGGCTCGCCAATATCGAATACGGCCTGCTTTTGTTCTGGGCTGATTTTCTTTTTGATCCACAGGAACTTACGCGACCCAGTGAAATCCTTCACCAGACGCTCGTGTTTCAGATCCGGGAAGATGCGCACTAGCTCATCCGCTGCACGTTTCGGGTCCACCATCTGATGTGGCTGGGCATAGAGCGCGTGTGTGACAAGGTTGGTCGCTAGAATACGACCCTGACGGTCCAGAATATCTGCGCGGGCCGTCGCAATCGAAGCGCCGGGCGCCTGCGCGCGGGGTTCCTGTGCCTCGGACGCCGACAGGGTCGCCATGCGCACGCCGACAGTCAGGAAAGCACACAGGAAAAAGCCAGCCAACACCAGCAAGCGCCCTTCCGAGCGCAGGCGCGATTCATTGCGGATCTGGTTATGTCGCTGGCGCAGGTTTTCACGCTCGATCGCATCGGGGTTTTCACCCTTGGCGCGGGCTTCCAGAATACGGGCAAGCGGACGGAGGGGGACGCGGGTCATTGTGCGATCTCTCCCCTCACTTCAACAGTGCCCGTGATCTGGGGCAGCACATTATCTTCGGCAAAGGCGATCTGATCCACGCGGCCAAACTGGCCCGGCTCAAGCACGTTCAGCTCCAGCT
>CALJDH010000286.1 GCA_938023895.1 uncultured Aliiroseovarius sp. | reverse complement strand
TGGTGTTCAGATCGTTATCAGACATGGCGTTTTGCCCTGCGTTTGATGTTGGCCTGAACGACGAAATAGTCGATCAGCGGAGCGAAGACGTTGCCGAACAGGATCGCCAGCATCATGCCTTCCGGGAAAGCCGGGTTGATGACGCGGATCATCACGACCATGAAGCCGATCAGCGCGCCATAAATATAGCGGCCCATGTTGGTATGTGCGCCGGAAACGGGCTCGGTCACCATGAAGACCAGACCGAAGGCGTAACCGCCCAGCACAAGGTGCCAGTACCACGGCATCGCGAACATCGGGTTGGTGTCGGAACCGATTGCGTTCAGCAAGAGCGAGAAGCCGATCATCCCGGCCAGACAGCCCACCACCATGCGGTAGTTGGCGATCTTGGTGACCAGAAGGAAGATCAGGCCAAGGATACAGGCCAAGGTCGAGGTCTCGCCCATCGAGCCCGGAATGAAGCCATAGAAGCTATCCCACCATGTGATGCCGCGTGCTGCCAGTGCCTGTACGCCGTCCGATGCGGATACGGCCAGCGCGGTTGCGCCAGTGAAGCCGTCGACCGGCACCCAGACACTGTCACCCGACAGTTGCGCGGGATAGGCGAAATACAGGAACGCACGACCCGTCAGAGCCGGGTTCAGGAAGTTCTTGCCGGTACCACCGAAGACCTCTTTGCCGATGACCACACCGAAGATGATGCCCAGCGCGACCTGCCAGAGTGGCGTGGTTGCGGGCACGATCAGTGCGTAAAGCATTGAGGAAACAAGGAAACCTTCGTTCACCTCGTGCTTGCGCACGGTGGCGAAGATGACCTCGAAAATACCACCTGCAACCAGCGTCATGATGTAGATCGGCAGGAAGTACAGCAGACCATGCGCCATGTTGGCGAAGACGCTGGCGGGGTTGAACCCGATGCCCAGAGCCGAAATGATTGCCGCGCGCCAGCCCGAGGGGCCGAACTCGGCAATTGCCATATTGGTCTGATAGCCCGTGTTATACAGCGCCATCAGGATACAAGGGATCGTCGCGATCACGACATAGGTCATGATCCGCTTCATATCGACATAAGACCGCGCATGAGGCGCAGCGGTCGTTACGGTTTTCGGCGTGTACAGGAAGCTTTCCACCATCTCGTAGATGGGGAAGTACTTTTCCCATTTTCCGCCTTTTTCAAAGTTCGGTTCGATCCGATCGAAAAAATTACGCAAGCCCAAAGGTCTACCCCTCTTTCTCGATCTTGGTCAGGCTGTCGCGCAGCGCCATCCCGTATTCGTATTTCGCAGGACAGGCAAAGCCGACAAGGCCCAGATCCTCTTCGTCCAGTTCAAGCGCACCCAGCGCCTGTGCCTGATCCGTGTCCATCACCAGAATCGCGCGCAGAAGCTGGGTGGGCAGGAAGTCCTGCGGCATCAGCTCTTCAAACGTGCCGGTAGGCACCATCGCGCGGCGACCGCCGTTCAGGTTCGAGGTCAGCGGGAACTCGCGCTTGGCAAAGGCCGAACCCAGAACCGGCTGAACCGCGTATTTGGCGAACATCGGGCGGATCCAACCCATCGGGATCTGCTTTTTGTCCTCTTCAATCAGGGTGATCTGGCGGGCATAGCGGCCAAGATAGCCGTCAGCGCCTTCACCAGCACGACCGCTCAGGACCGAGCCCGAGATCATCCGCACTGGCAGATCGGCGGGAGTGTCACCAGCCGACAGATCAGCCATCGAGGCGCCCGCAATGGTGCGGATCAGGCGCGGGTTGGCGCAGGCGGGACCCGCCAGCGAGATGATGCAGGACGCATCATAAGTGCCAGTGGTCAACAAACGGCCAATGACGATCACGTCCTGATACCCGATGGTCCAAACCGTCTTGTCCGCGCGGGGCGGCTCAAGGAAATGCATGTGTGTGCCAGCCAGACCGGCAGGGTGCGGGCCTTCGAAGGCGGCAACGTCGACACCGGCGATGTCTTGCCCCGGCAGGGTCACACCATCGGCCTGACACAGATAGGTTTTGCCGTCACTCAGCGAGGCCACAGCTTCCAGACCCTTGGCAAATGCCTCGGCATCTTCTGCGATGATCACGGCAGGATCAGCGGCCAGCGGCTCGGTATCCATGGCGTTCACATAGATCGCAGCCGGGCGGGTCGCCGGATCAGGGACTTTAGAATAGGGACGCGAGCGGAACGCGGTCCACAGACCGGCAGCACACAGGCGCTGGGTCAGACCTTCGGGCGTTGCCGCGTCACCGACGGCGGAGAAGTCAACGGATGGCGCGGCGCCGTCCTTTACTTCAATTTCGACGCTGATCAGCTTGCGACGCGCGCCACGGTTGATGGCTTTGACAGTGCCCGCCACCGGCGACACAACTTGCACATCCGGCATGTCCTTGCTGAGAAGAATCGGGGTGCCTGCCCCAACCACATCACCTTCAGTGACCAGAATACGTGGTTTCCAGCCGATGTAATCATCACCAAGAATGGCAACCGACTGCGGATTCGGCCCTTGTTCGACGCCCGCCTTGGGCGCACCAGAAATCGGAATATTCAATCCTTTGCGTAGCCTAAACCGCTGCACAGTGTTCACCTCTTCAGATTGACTTGCAGCTATATGCAATATGTACGGGCTGGTCGAAAGGGTCTTTTTACAAAGTTTAGGTCATTTTCTTGTTGAAAAGACCATTATTGTCTAAGACAAGCCTCACTGAACATTCAAATACGACCCGTTCGCGACTGAAAGAGGTTCTCCTGTGCCCGACATGATCAAATTCTCACGCCGTTCCATCCTGTTCATGCCGCTGGCCTTGGCCGCGTGTAAGGGGTCTGCCGCTCGTGTCTTTAACCTGTCGGGTCTGACCATGGGCACCACATATAATGTGGTCGCGATCGATTCCTCGAAGAGCGTGAACGAAGCCGACGTCAAAGCCGCAATCAACGGCGCGCTGGCCGAAGTGAACCAGCAGATGTCGAACTGGGACACCAACTCGGAAATCTCGCGCTTCAACGCCGCAGCCAACACCGCACCGGTTCAGGTCTCGCCCGAACTGGCGCATGTGATGAAAGCTGCCGACACCGTATATACGGCCAGCGAAGGCCGCTTCGACACCACGATGGGTCCGCTGATCGAACTGTGGGGCTTTGGCGCTCCTGGCAAGCGCCCGATGCCGCAGCAGGCCGAGATCGACAACGCACTGGCTGCTGTGGGTCACCACAACACCATCAGCGTGGGCGCAAACGCGCTGCAGAAGAAACAAGCCGACGCACAGGTGTATCTGGCCGCCATCGGCAAGGGCTATGGTGCCGACCGCGTGGGTCAGGCGCTGGAAAGCTTCGGCATAACCGACTACCTGGTTGAGATCGGCGGCGATCTGTATGCCTCGGGCCGCAACCCCGATGGTCTGCCCTGGCAGATCGGGATCGAGACCCCCGCATCCCTGAACAACGGCATCTTTGATGTGGTTGGTATTTCGGGTCTGGGTCTGGCCTCGTCCGGTGACTATCGCAACTATTTTGAGAAAGACGGACAGCGCTATTCGCACGTGATTGATCCGGCCACCGGCCAGCCGATCACGCACCGCACTGCCTCGGCCACTGTGCTAGCAGAAAACTCAATGATGGCAGACGCTTGGGCAACCGCGATGCTGATCCTGGGCCGCGAGCGTGGTCTGGAAATCGCAGCGCAGCACGACGTTGCCGTCCTGTTCGTCGAGCGCGACACCGAGGCCTCGAGCCTGCAGTTCAAATCGTCCGCAAGCGACGCCTTCACGCGCCTGACCGCGTAACAATCGGAGAGCTTCATGGCCACCTTCCTTCTGACCTTCGGCGCACTTCTTGTCATCATGCTGGGCATGGCCCTTGGCGTGATCATGGCAGGCAAGACGATCAAAGGCAGTTGTGGTGGCCTGAACGCCATCAGCGATGCGGATCAATGCGTTGTATGCAGCAAGGACATTGATCCCAACAGCCCGCTGCGTGATCGCCTGACACAGTGCCCGCGCAAGAAGAAGATGTTGGAGCAGATGCAGGCGGAAAGCTAAGCCGCACGCTAGAATACCAACTTAGGGGGCCCTAGCCCGCCCCGGCCAAGGGAACAAATCCCAAAACAAGCAGCCCAGCGGCTGTCAGAACGCCGTAAATCCACAGCAAATAGCGTGGGCCTTCGGTCTTCCATACCCGTCGATATTGATAGCCACAAAAGCAGGCCAACACGAAGATCACCGTCGCGACCGGGGATGAAAGTGCAAGCTGCGACATTTTTTATCTCCTGAAATCGATTGGCTGGGTTATGCTTCC
>CALJDH010000285.1 GCA_938023895.1 uncultured Aliiroseovarius sp. | reverse complement strand
ATCACTGGCGACATGCAAGCCACTTGGGAAAAGGTGAAACACCTGACCCGCCACATTCAGGTGGGTGGCATACCAGACCGGCACGAGCCTGAGACAGGCGTGATCGACTATCCCGCGTGGTTTCGGCAGTTGGATGACGAGGGCTATGCAGGATGGATCAGTGGTGAATACCACCCCTCTGGCCGAACCGAAGACGGGCTGTCATGGATAAATGGGTTCGGCTGACAGGCTCCTGACACTATGCTGTCAGGAGGGGTATGTCAGAACCGCCTCATCAACACTGATGAAAGGACTGACCCAATGACCCCCACGATTGTATGCTGGAGCGAGATCCCCGTTTCTGACCTGGAAAAAGCCGTGAGTTTCTATAGCACTGTCTTCAAATGGACGATGAAGATCGACACCACCGGCCCCGTGCCGATGGCTGATTTTGGCGGCACCGACGCGCCGGGTGGCGGGCATCTCTATGCCGGCAAGCCTGCGGTTGAAGGCAGTGGCCCGACCGTGCACATGGTGGTGCCGGACGCGCTGGAAGACGCGATTGCGCGCTGCGAAGGTGCGGGTGGCAAGGTGACCAGCGATCCAATCCCGCTGCCGATGGGGCGCTTCGTCTATGCCTCGGGCCCCGATGGCAACGCGATCGGCATTTTTGAACCGAAAGCCGCCTGATCCATGCGCCGTGCCGATCGCCTTTTTCAGATTGTTCAGCACCTGCGGGGCGGTCGGCTGACCACGGCGCGTGATTTGGCCGAAACACTCGAGGTCAGCGAGCGCACAATCTATCGCGACATCGCTGACCTGATTGGATCAGGCGTCCCGATTGAGGGTGAAGCGGGCGTCGGGTACGTGATGCGGGCAGGTTATGACATGCCGCCCCTGATGTTCACCCGAGACGAGATCATGGCCGTGATCGCGGGCACCCATCTGCTGGAGGGGATGGGTGGGGCCGCGATGGCAACCGCCGCCCGCGAAGCCCTGATCAAAATTCGCGCCGTGCTGCCGGAAGCGCTGGAAGCACAAGCCAAGCGGGTCGAGATCCACGCTGGCCCCACTTTGCGCCCCTCAGATCGTGACCGACATTTCATCGACCAGATCGAAAGCGCCATTGATGCGCGGTTGCGGCTGGCGATGACCTATGCCGACGAGGCTGGCGCGAAATCCACCCGCACGATCCGCCCCTTGGCCCTGTGGCTCTGGCGCAATGGGTGGACGGTGGTGGGCTGGTGTGAGTTACGCGAGGACTTCCGCATGTTCCGAGTCGACCGGATTGAAGGCTTCACCACCGGTGAGCGCTTCCGAGAAGAGCGCGACAAGGGCCTGAACGCGTTCTACGACAAGCTGGAGGCACAGGGATTTGACCCACGAAAAAACACCTAACCAAGCGACGGCTTGGTCCCCCCGATACGCTGCGGCATATCACAGATTGCGTCCGCGCTTTCCATGTCCAACGTCACATGAGCAATCCCCCAACGCTCGACCAGATGCGTCTTCACGGCATCTTTCACCGGAAGGACATCGGACCAGCCGTCCCCTTTCACCACAACATGCGCCTCAAGCGAGATCACATCCTCGCTGATCTGCCACAAATGCAAGTGGTGTACGTTCTCGACGCCCGGAACGGCCTCAATCCCGGACAAAACCTCTTCCACGTCGATGCCCTGCGGTGCGCCCAGCATCAGAATGTGCGCCACGCCTTTAAGCTCGGACAGGCCCATCCAGATCACGTATGCCGCAATACCCAGCGTCGCGATCGGGTCTGCAAGATGCCAGTCAAATGCCACGATCAGAACGCCCACAATAATCACCGCGACGGACCCCAGCGCATCTGCCACATTGTGCAGGAATGCCGCCCGAATATTGGCGCTTTCCTTCGCCATGCGCCATGTCAGAAGCGCCGTCACCGCGTCCACCACCAGCGCAATGCCCGCCACGATGATAACCAACCACCCCGCGACCTCGGGCGGGTTGAAAAAGCGCATAACTCCTTCATAGGCCAGATATATTCCGATCACGATCAACGTGGTCAGGTTGATCAGTGCGGCCACCAGTTCGACCCGTTTATAGCCGAATGTCATGGTGCCATCAGTCGGTTTGCGCGCGATCTTGCGGGCAAAGAACGCAATCGCCAGAGACGCCGCGTCCGACAGGTTGTGAATAGCGTCCGCAATCAACGCGACCGAACCCGACAGCAATCCGCCGATAATCTGTGCCAGCGTCAGAAAGACGTTTACGGCAACAGCCATACCGACGCGAAAATCGCCTGCTTCAGGGTCGATGTGATGATGATGGTGGCCATGCGAATGGCTGTGGTCATGGGGCATGGATGCGCTCCGATTCCGAGTGATTTTCTGTCACAACAGGATATAATCCCTCTAGTCCCTAGAGGTTCAAGAGGAAAAGAGCATGTTTTCCATCGGACAGGTTTCAACCCGCACCGGGGTGAAAGTTCCAACCATTCGCTACTACGAGCAGATGGGATTGATCGCTGCGGAAGAGCGTACCGAAGGGAACCAGCGTCGGTTTTCACAGGACGGTTTGGAACGGCTTCACTTCATTCGGCACGCCCGCGATCTGGGACTTTCCATCGATATGATCCGCCACCTTCTGACCATTGCGCCCAGCAATCACGCAGAAAGCCATAGGATCGCCGCCGCGCATCTGGACGAGGTGCGAGACCGGATTGCCCGGCTAAAACGGCTCGAGGCCGAACTGGTTCGGATCAAAGACAGTTGCGATGGCAAGGACGAATGCTCGGTCCTGTCCGCCTTTGGCGATCACACGCAATGCGCGGGTGGCCACTAAGCCGAAGGGTGCTTAGTGCGCCTCGGCCCAGTTCATCCCAATGCCTGCGTCGACCACCAGCGGCACGTCCAGTTTGATCGCGGGTTCAGCGGCGCCTTCCATGACGTGGCGCACGGCCTCGATCACCTCATCCACGGCCCCCTCTTCCACTTCGAAGATCAGTTCATCGTGGACCTGTAGAAGCATCTTGGCGGGCAGTTTAGCAATCGCATCCGGCATACGGATCATGGCGCGGCGGATGATGTCGGCGGCAGTGCCCTGAATGGGCGCGTTGATTGCGGCGCGTTTGGCAAAGCCGGCCTGCGGGCCTTTCGCGCCAATCTCGGGCGTGTGGATACGACGACCAAACAGAGTTTCGACCCGCTTGTGTTCCTTGGCGAACTCAATGGTTGTGTCCATGTATGTACGAATGCCGGGGAAGCGTTCGAAATAGCGGTCAATGAAGCCCTGCGCCTCGGACCGTGGAATGCGCAGGTTACGGGCCAGACCGAACCCTGAGATGCCATAGATCACACCGAAGTTGATCGCCTTGGCCTGACGGCGAATGTCCGGCGTCATTTCATCGAGCGGCACGTCGAACATCTCACTCGCCGTCATGGCGTGGATGTCATGGCCATCGCGGAAGGCCTGTTTCAGCGCGTCGATCCCGGCCATATGGGCCAGAATGCGCAGCTCGATCTGACTGTAGTCCAGACTGATCAGCTTGGTGCCTTCGGGTGCAACGAACGCCTCGCGAATGCGGCGACCTTCTTCAGAGCGCACGGGAATGTTTTGCAGGTTCGGATCGCTGGACGCCATGCGCCCCGTGTTCGCCCCGGATTGCAGGTAAGACGTGTGCACACGCCCGGTTTCGGGATGGATGTGATCCTGCAGTGCATCGGTATAGGTCGACTTCAGTTTTTGCAGCTGGCGGTAATCCAGAACCCGCGC
>CALJDH010000284.1 GCA_938023895.1 uncultured Aliiroseovarius sp. | reverse complement strand
CGGAGGGGGACGCGGGTCATTGTGCGATCTCTCCCCTCACTTCAACAGTGCCCGTGATCTGGGGCAGCACATTATCTTCGGCAAAGGCGATCTGATCCACGCGGCCAAACTGGCCCGGCTCAAGCACGTTCAGCTCCAGCTTGTCATAGTTCATCCGCGCAAGATCCCGCAGACGATCCGGTCGGTTCAGATAGGCCCATTCGGCACGCAGAACGGCCAGCTCTTCTTGCATGCGCCCAATCTCGCTTTGCAGTTCTTGTGCGCGATCCAACGAGGCCTGCGTTTTGTAGTTTTCCGAATACGCCCAATAGGCCAGCCCCATCACGGCAAGCGCCGAAAGGATATACAACAAGCTACGCATTACGATCTGTCCTTAAATACCAAGGGCGGCAAACCAAGCTTCTTGCGATCCGAAGGACCAGCAGGTGCATCGGTGCGGGTGGCCACGCGCAATCGGGCCGAGCGGGCACGCGGATTGTCCTGCAACTCTTCTTTGTCCGGCCCGATGGCCTTGCGCGGGGTCAGCTTGAAACGTGGGATTTCTTCTGCGGCTTCCGGCGCATAACGCGACCCGCCACCGCCCGTGGACGCCCGCGCTTGCAGAAACCGTTTGACGACGCGGTCTTCCATCGAATGGAAAGTCACCACGGCCAGTTTCCCACCGGGTTTCAGCGCGCGTTCAGCCGCCTCAAGCCCCTCAATCAATTGTCCAAACTCGTCATTCACCGCGATGCGGATCGCCTGAAAGCTACGCGTCGCGGGGTGGCTTTGACCCGGCTTCGCGCGCGGCAGGTTCTTCTCGATCACCTCGGCCAGTTGCAAGGTGGTCTCGAACGGCGCCTCTGCCCGCGCCTTCACAATCGCACGCGCAATCCGGCGCGAGGCACGCTCTTCGCCGTAATGATAGAGGATGTCGGCGAGCGTTCCCTCGTCCGCTTCATTCACCAAATCCGCCGCCGAGGGGCCGGATTGGCTCATCCGCATGTCCAGCGGGCCGTCTTTCATGAAGGAAAAGCCGCGTTCAGCCAGGTCCAACTGCATCGAGCTGACGCCCAGATCCAGCACGACCCCGTCCAAGAGTTTGCCGGCAAGCGTATCCATCTCGGAAAACGTGCCTTCGCACAGCGCCAACCGGTCGCCATATTCTCCCGCCCAGCTGGCCGCCATTTGAAACACCATCGGGTCACGGTCGATCCCGCAGACCCAATCAGCCCCAGCATCCAACAATCCGCGCGTGTAGCCGCCTGCGCCGAAGGTTCCATCCGCCCAATCGCCAGAAACAGGCGCGACCGCTTCCAGAAGCGGCCGTAAAAGAACAGGGATATGAGGGCGTTTTTCAGGTGTGGTGTCGGGTGCAGCCGGGTCAGACATCTTAGCCTTCCCCCTGCCCGCCCAACAGGGACAGCACATCAAAATCATCCGGCTGTTCATCCAGCCATTCTTCGGTCTTTGCGACCTCGACCTCTTCATAGGTCTCGGGTTTCCAGATCTGGAACGTGTCGCCAGTGGCGATAAAGAAGGCCTCTTTGTCCAGCCCGATCTTCTGGCGCAGCTTCGCTGGCAGAACCAAACGGCCGGTCTCGTCCACAGTCGTCGGGAAGGATTGCCCGTTGAACAGACGCTCCAGCATCCGACGCTCCATCGAGCCGCGCGGCATCTTCGCGATCTGGTCGTCGACCTCGTCGATGGCCTCGATCGTGTAGGCTTCCAGATAGTTGCGGCGATGGTCGCCATAGACAATGACAAGATTGGGGTTCAGACCGTCGGTCCAATCGGGGTCGCCCGCTTCCAGCACACGGCGAAACAGGGCCGGGATCGAGACCCTGCCCTTCGTGTCCACCTTATGGTGGCTTTCACCTCTGAACCTGCGTGCCACTTGCGCGGCTCCCTTTAATCATCTGTCCCACCGGCCCAAATGGGGGCTGGAATAAAAACGGCGAATTGATCTGCTGCCACTGACCAATCCGCCGCCTGTCCCGTTTCCGGGGTGCCCAGCTGCGCGCGCCACCTGGGGGGGATGTCTGCTCGCGTACGCGCCGGATCTCTTTCGTATGATGAAGCGGGGGCCTGCATGAAACCTGACTTGGGAGTGTCTAGCGGGGTCTTGTTGCCCCTTTCTGTCCCGTCCTCATCCTGAATACATGGATAACTTGGGAAATCATGGGAAGCAATAGTTTTTTGCGGGATTATACACAGGACGAATCTGGTAAAAGCACCTGGATTCACGTGCAAACGCAGAATTTTCGAACCAACCTTACGCAATGTAGGCGCAGCCTAAAAATAGCGCACAAGATATAGTGCTGCTGTCGCAGCATCATTTTTCCCATGAAATCCAAATATTTTTTACTTTTGAGGAGAGTGGTGCGCTCAGAAAGTAGCTCTAGCCGCGTTTGGCGCGAAAATGTATAGGCGAACAACCCGATTTAAAGCCATTCCCATGGCTCCGCCCATGATTTCCCAGCTGCCTTGCCCATGAATTCCCATTGAGCTCCCAACCTCAACGAAAACACCCGGCGCAATCACTGCACCGGGCGCTCATCTCATTTAGCGTTCGAAACCTTAGACGATCCCGCGTGCCACCATATCCTGTGCCAGCTTGGCATAGGCATCAGCCACCGGCCCCTCGCCCGCCGCGATCGGCTTCCCACCGTCGCCAGCAAGCCTCACATCCAAGGACAGCGGGATTTCCCCAAGGAAGGGGGCGCCAATCGCCGCGGCCTCGTCCTTCACGCCACCATGACCAAACAGATGCGCCTCGTGGCCGCAGTTCGGGCAGACATAGGCGGACATGTTTTCAACAAGCCCAAGGATCGGCACTTTCACCTTCTCGAACATGTCGATGGCCTTTCGCGCATCCAACAGCGCCACGTCCTGCGGGGTTGAGACGACAACCGCCCCTGTGATCTGCGATTTCTGCGCCAGTGTCAGCTGCACGTCACCCGTACCGGGCGGCAGGTCGATCAACAGCACGTCGAGCGGCCCCCAACTGACCTGAAACAGCATCTGCTGCAGCGCACCCATCAACATGGGGCCACGCCAGACCACGGCCTCGCGATCCGATTTCAGCATCAGACCAATCGACATCATCTTGACCCCGTGCGCCATCACTGGGGTCAGCATGTCGCCGTCGGGGGAACCGGGGCGCTCGTTCGTGCCCATCATGCGCGGCTGGGACGGACCGAGGATATCGGCATCCAATAGCCCGACCTTGCGCCCCTGCTTGGCTAAAGCGACCGCAAGGTTGGAGCTGAGTGTGGATTTCCCAACGCCCCCCTTGCCCGAGGCAATGGCGACAATCGATTTCACGCCCGGCACCTGCATCGGCCCCGCCTGCGGCTTGGGGTGCCCGCCAATCTTTAAATTCGGCACCGGCTTTGCAGGTGCTGCACCGTGGGCCGTCAAAATGACGGATACAGTTTCAATGCCCGGCAGATCCGCGACGGCCGCTTCGGCGGCGCGGCGCTGAGGTTCCAGCCCGGCGGCCTGCTCGGGCGATGGCGCTTCGATCACAAAGCGGACCGCCGCCCCATCGACCGTCAGCGCACGCACCATATCGCGCGACACAAGATCGCCGCCATCCGGCAACGCCACTGCCGACAGCGCGCCCATAATCCTGTCTTTGATATCCGCCATTGGAGTCTCCTTAATCCTGACCTCTTTACTTGGCGACTTTCGTGGAAGGCGCAAGGGGCTAATCCACAAGCCCATAGAAAATGAGAATCAAGGACAACTATTTTGGCACCAGACCACTCCACTTTGCCCTCATGAAGAGCGCACATCCCAATTGCCGGGATCTAGCGACCCAAACTGACGCAACGGCACCCGGTACACCAATTTTTCTGCCCTGCAGCATTTGACAGCAAAACATAACCATAGGGCGGCTAACCGCCTATTTTATTAGCGTATTCACCTATGCACCAGATGCATGTCGGGTTTGTTTTTCCAAGGTATTGTGCATTTGCAGCATTACCCCCATGTTTGCTTCACAGCGACACCGTTGTCGCTAACAAGAAGAGTTTTGCCCAACGGTACGGGCACCCAACCCGCAGAGATCTGCGAACAAAAGTGAGTAAGTGCAATGGCACACGCATCTGAAATCATTCTGGCCCACGCCAGCCTGGCTGATCGGTTTGTCTCTCTGATTGCCGGTTGGAAAGATGACTATGCTACGCGCAAGGCCTATCGCCAGACCGTTAAGGAACTGAGCGAACTGAGTGATCGCGAGCTAAACGATCTGGGTATCGGTCGCGGTTCGATCCGCCTGATTGCGCGTATGGCCGTTTACGGCAACTGAGTTTCTGTTCCCCGCCTTCCTCCTCCCGGCGGTGAACTGAATGGCGGCGAGGTCTCTCCTCCTCCCTGATCTCGCCGCCCAAAATCTTCGGACTGTCACCCTCCTCCCAGACAGTCCTTGGGCCGCGGTGATGTCTTCCTCCTCCCTGACATCACCGCACCCCCAAATTTCGGGGCGTTCCACCCTCCTCCCAGGAACAACCCGATTTGACGTGGGTCACCTCCTCCCGACCCAGGTCACAGCGCCGGACCTCGCTCCTCCTCCCAGAGGTCCGACCAAATAAGAAACGGCGTCGCTCTCCTCCTCCCGAGCGGCGCCGTTTTTCTTTT
>CALJDH010000283.1 GCA_938023895.1 uncultured Aliiroseovarius sp. | reverse complement strand
GGCTCGCCCTTCATCGACAAGACCCATATCGAGGGTCTCTATTTCAACGGCGGCTGGTGCTATGGCGGTTTCAAAGCCACGCCTGCTGCGGGCTTCTGCTTTGCCCATCTTCTGAAAACCGACCGTCCGCATGAGACCGCGAAAGCCTATCGGCTGGACCGGTTCATGACCGGGCACATGATCGACGAAAAGGGCCAGGGTGCCCAACCGAACCTGCACTGAGGAACAGAACCGATGATCATCAACCATCCGCTTCTTGGACCGCGCGACGCGCAAGAGTTCACCTATCTGGGCGACGCGGGCCTGATCAACCGCCCTTATTGGCTGTCGGAAAACGCCCTGCGCGAATTTCACGACTATCTGCATCTGCGTGACAACCCGGCGGGTCTGCACCGCGAACTGTGGTTCCACGAACAGGGCGACCGCTCGTGGCTGGTTGTGACCCGCGACACCACCACGCATGAGATCACCAAGGTCGAGCTGGCACGCGATGTGGCACGCGCCAACCGCGCCGCCGAGGTAATGCAATGACACAGGCCAACCGCCTTTCCGGCGGGCTGATCGACCGGTCGGCCACGCTGAACTTCAGCTTTGATGGAAAAACCTATCAGGGCCATGCGGGCGACACGCTCGCCTCGGCGCTTCTGGCAAATGGCGTACGCCTGATGGGACGTTCGTTCAAATATCACCGCCCGCGCGGTGTACTGACCGCCGGGTCCGAGGAACCCAACGCGCTGGTCGAGTTGCGCTCGGGCGGGCGTCAGGAGCCCAACACCCGCGCCACCGTGGCCGAGATTTATGACGGGTTCGTCGCCAACTCGCAAAACCGCTGGCCGTCGCTGGATCGCGATATGATGGCGATCAACGATCGCTTCTCGACCTTCCTAAGCGCCGGTTTTTACTACAAAACCTTCATGTGGCCGCGAGCGTTCTGGGAAAAGCTCTACGAGCCGATCATCCGCAAGGCCGCCGGTCTTGGCAGCCTGACGGGCGAAGGTGATCCCGACGCCTATGACAAAGGCTTTCTGCATTGCGATCTTCTGGTGATCGGCGCTGGTCCTGCAGGTCTGGCCGCCGCGCTGACCGCAGGCCGGGCTGGCGCGCAAGTGATCATCGCAGACGAAGATTTCCGTCTGGGCGGGCGTCTGTTGTCGGACACCGGGTCGCTTTCCGACATGTCCGGCGCGGACTGGGTTGATCAGGCGCAGGCCGAACTGGCGTCACTGCCCAACGTCCGCGTGATGCCGCGCACCACCGTCTTTGGCGCGTACGATCACGGCGTCTATGGCGCGGTCGAGCGCAACGCCGACCATCTGATCGCCCCAGCGGCAGACAAGCCGCGCCAAACCCTCTGGCGGATTTATTCCAAACGCGCACTGGTCGCGGCCGGCGCGATTGAACGCCCGATGGGGTTTGAAAACAACGACCGTCCCGGGGTGATGCTGGCCGGTGCCACCCGCGCCTATTCCAACCGCTATGCCGCCACGCCCGCGCGGTCGGTTGTGGTCTTCGCCAACAACGATGACGCCCACCAAACCGCCCGCGACCTGATCGCCAAAGGGGTCGAGGTGCCCGCCGTGGTCGACATCCGCCCAGATGCATCCGCAATCGACGGGACTGAAGTGTTGGCTGGTGCACAGATCATCGACACCAAGGGCCGTCTGGGCCTGAGCTCGGTCACCGTGCGTCTGGCAAACGGCCAAACCCGCGTGATCCCCTGCGGTGCGCTCGCCATGTCCGGCGGCTGGAACCCCAACCTTGGCCTGACCTGCCATCAGCGCGGCCGTCCCGTTTGGAATGAAGATATTCACGCCTTTGTGCCGGGGCAGGGTCTGCCCTCAGGCCAAAGCGTGGCCGGGGCCGCGATGGGCGAGATGTCGACCCATGCGGCTCTGACCGGAGGGGCGGCGAAAGCGGTTGAGGCGCTGAGCGCTCTGGGCATCAAGGCCAATGTGGGTGACCTTCCCAAAGCCGAAGACGCACCCGTCACGCTCACCCCGTTCTGGCATGTTTCGGGCGCGAAACGTGCGTGGCTGGATTTCCAGAACGACGTGACCGTCAAGGACGTGAAACTAGCGCATCAGGAAAACTTCACCTCAGTCGAGCACCTGAAGCGCTACACCACGCTGGGCATGGCGACCGATCAGGGCAAGACCTCGAATGTTGGCGCGCTGGCCGTGATGGCCGAGCTGACCGGCAAGTCGATCCCCGACACCGGCACTACCATCTTCCGCCCGCCCTATACGCCCGTTTCCATGGGCGCGCTGGCAGGCCGCGCGGTGGGGAAAGAGTTCCACCCGACCCGCCTGACCCCCAGCCACACATGGGCCGAGGAACAGGGCGCCGTGTTTGTCGAGGTCGGCAACTGGCTGCGCGCACAGTGGTTCCCGCAAGAAGGTGAGACCCATTGGCGTCAATCCGTGGATCGCGAGGTTCTGGCGACCCGCAACTCCGTCGGCATCTGCGACGTGACCACGCTGGGTAAAATCGATGTGCAGGGGGCTGATGCTGCCGAGTTCTTGAACAAGATCTACGCCAATGGTTTTGCGAAATTGCCCGTGGGCAAGGTGCGTTACGGCTTAATGCTGCGCGAAGATGGCGTGGCCTATGACGACGGTACCGCCGCGCGTCTGGCCGAGGATCACTTCGTTGTCACCACCACCACGGCCAACGCGGTTCTGGTCTATCGCAATATGGAATTCGCTCGCCAATGCTTGTGGCCGGATTTGGACGTGCAGCTGATTTCCACGACCGAGGCCTGGGCGCAATACGCCGTCGCCGGCCCCAATGCGCGCAAGTTGTTACAGAAGATCGTGGACCCGGAGTTTGACATCTCGAACGAGGCATTCCCCTTCATGGGCTGTGCGGAAATCACCGTCTGCGGCAGTTGCCGTGCACGGCTGTTCCGGATCTCGTTCTCGGGCGAGCTAGCTTATGAAATCGCCGTCCCCACCCGCTATGGCGACGCGCTGATGCGTCAAATGATGGCGGCAGGCGAAGAGTTCGACGTGACGCCCTATGGCACCGAGGCGCTGGGCGTCATGCGGATCGAAAAAGGCCACGCGGCGGGTAATGAACTGAACGGCACCACCACTGCGCTGAACCTTGGGCTTGGGCGCATGGTTTCGACCAAGAAGGACTGCATCGGGAATGTCCTATCACGTCGTGATGGGATGAACGCCGAGGGTGCGCTGAACCTTGTGGGGCTGCGCCCGGTGGATGCGTCGAAAACTGTTCCGGCGGGCGGTCATCTGATGACCACCACGGGGCCCGTCGATGCAGCGCATGATCAGGGTTATGTCACCTCGGCCGCTTACTCACCAATCCTTAAAAGTTCGATCGGGCTGGGTTTTGTAAAGTCTGGGTTTGAGCGGATGGGCGAACAGCTTCGGCTGGTTAACCCGTTGGAAGGGCAAGAAGTTCTGGTCGAAATCGTCAGCCCGCATTTTGTCGATCCGGAAGGAGAGAAGCTTCGTGCATAAGTTAAAACCCATCACCCCGCTGGGCGCGGATAAACCGCGTGTGGACCAAATCGGAACGCTGACCATTGCCGAGGTTGTGGATCAGGCGCTGGCCTCCATGGCCGCGCGTGAGGGGCAATTGGATGCATTGCAGAAAGCGATGCCGCTGGGCTTGCCGGGCGTCGGGAAATCCGTAGCGGGGGGCGATTTTACGGCCTTCTGGACCGGCCCCGATCAGTGGATGATCTCTGCCGATCACGATCAGCATGAATTGCTGGCGGCAGAGCTGAAAAAGATCGTGGGCGACACGGCGTCGGTCGTAGAACAGACCGATGGTTGGTGCCGGTTTGACGTGTCGGGCGTGGCTCTGTGCGACCTGTTCGAACGTCTGTCCAACGCTCCGGTACGCACAATGGCACCCGGAGACGTCATCCGCGGAACGGTCGAACATCTGGGCGCCTTCCTGTGGCGACTGGCGGACGACCGCATGGCCGTGATCGCCCCGCGCTCGTCGGCGGCGTCATTGCATCATGCATTGGTGGCGGCGGCCCGTTCGATCGCCTAGGTCACACAGATCATGAGGGCAGCGCGTCGCTGCCTTTGACCCGCATCGAATTCTTGGCCCGCCGGTCTGCAATCGGTGTCATCCCGAAGCTTTCGCGGTAGTGCCGCAGAAACGCGCCGGGGGTGGCATAGCCGACCATGAACGCGACCTCGGTCACGGGTGTGTTGGAATACAGC
>CALJDH010000282.1 GCA_938023895.1 uncultured Aliiroseovarius sp. | reverse complement strand
TCCAGATGCACGGTCCGCGCCGAGCGAAGCCCACCCAAAAGCCCCGAGGGCTGGACGCGAAACGACAGGCGCAGTTCAGAAATGGCGCGGGTGCTGTCGGGCCAATGCGGCGCAGGGCCGGTCATGGCGGACAGGTGTGTTTCATAGTCGAAACGCGGCACGGTGTCGTCGGGCTGAGGCTGCAAAAACGCGCTTTGAATGCGCCCTTCCGAGGCAGCGACCACACCCGGCATCCGCGCGCGATCCATCAGGTTGGCGACCAACGACGTGATGAACACGGTCTTGCCCGCCCGCGACAGGCCCGTCACGCCCAGCCGGACCACCGGCTCAAAAAGTGCCTCGCTTGTGGCATCGCCGATCGCTTCGATCTGGCGGGTGACACTGTCTGCAATATCGCCAAGCCCCACGGCTGTCTCCTTCACTGCTCATCTTGAAGATATGTGCGGCATGCGCGTTTCACCAGAGGGGAGGTTTCCTCGCGTACTCCCCGTAGGTTCCGGGTGACTTGCCCCGACGACTTGGCCGGGGTATGCGGAGCCATGCCCAGATATGCATTAAAAGTCGACTATCACGGAGCTGGCTTTGCCGGATGGCAGCGTCAGAAAGAACACCCGTCCGTTCAGGGCGCGATTGAAGCTGCTTTGGCGAAGCTTGAGCCGGGTGAGCATACAATTGCCGCCGCAGGGCGTACCGATGCGGGTGTGCACGGGTTGGCGCAAGTGGCGCATTGCGATTTGGTTAAGGATTGGGATCCGTTCCGCCTGTCCGAGGCGTTGAACTTTCACCTAAAAGAACTGCGTGTAGCGATTGTCGATTGCGCAGCGGTGGATGATGACTTCCACGCCCGGTTTTCTGCGGTCGAGCGGCGGTATTTGTTTCGCTTGATTGCCCGCCGTGCGCCGTTGACACACGATCGTGGGCTAGCGTGGCATGTGAAACGCCAACTGGATGTGGACGCGATGCAGGCCGGCGCGGACCGCCTGATCGGGCGGCATGATTTCACCACCTTCCGCTCGTCCATCTGTCAGGCAGACAGCCCGGTACGGACGTTGGATGAGTTGCGCGTGGAAGAACATCGTCGCGAGTACGAAGTGGAATACCGCTTTCACGTCCGCGCCCGGTCTTTCCTGCACAATCAGGTGCGCAGCTTCGTCGGGACGTTGGAGCGTGTCGGTGCGGGATCATTGACGCCCGACGATGTGACCCAAGCGCTAGAAGCCCGTGACCGCGCCGCCTGTGGCCCGGTCTGCCCTCCCGAGGGGCTGTATCTGGCGGGCGTCGGCTACCCCAACGATCCCTTCAACAGCTGAGCCACTTTGGCGACATCAGCGATGGCCTCGGTGATGTGATGGTCGCGGGTACGGTGGTTGGTGATTGCGGCACGCAGGCAGGTGATGCCGTTTACATCGGTTGTCGAGAATACCGTGGCGTTGTGCAGTTGCAGATGCGTTGCGATCTGGGCGTTCAGGTCTGATTGCTGGTCAGCCGGCAAATCCGGGGCGGCGGTGAAGAGGCAAATGTTTGACACCACGGGGGCGGTGACTTCCATGCCGTGAGACTGTACTTGTTCGGCCATATGGGCCGCTTGCGCACAGTTGCGGGTAATCGCCTTGGAGAACGCCTCTTCCCCGAACATCTCGAGCGCGCACCAGACCTTGAGCGCACGATTGCCGCGTGACAGGTCGATGCCATAGTCGCAGAACCACGGGTCTCCGCCCGCGAGGCCTTCGGCGGTGCCTTTCAAATAGGCCGGGCGTGCAGCGAAAGCCGCACGGTGGGCGGCTTCGTCGGCGATCAGCGCAAGGCCGCAATCGTATCCGACATACATCCATTTATGGAAATCCAAGGCGATGCTGTCCGCACGGTCGATCCCGTCGGTCAGATTACGCCACGGGGCGTCCGCCAGCCGGGTCCACGCCCCGAACGCTCCGTCGATGTGCAGCCAGAGCTCCTCGGCTGCGGCCAGATCCGCCAGCCCGTTCAGATCGTCATAGCCGCCCAAGTCGACCGACCCTGCTGTGCCGACAATCGCGAGCGGGGTCAGCCCCTGTGCCCGATCAGCTGTGATCGCCTGCTGAAGTGCCTGCAAGTCCATCGCACCGTTCTGCGTGGACACCAACCGCAACTGATCGTGCCCCAGCCCCAGCAGCTCGACCGCCTTGCGGGTCGCGTTGTGGACCCCGTCGGCAGCATAGACCGTCAAGCCCACATCGCTCCCGGAAGCCCGCACGTCGGGACACACCCGCACCCGCGCGGCCTGTAGTGAAATCACCGTCGCCTGCGACGTACCCGCCACCAGAACGCCGCTCGCGCCCTCTCCAAAACCCATCTTGCAGCGGGTCCAGTCGATGACTGCGCGCTCCATTTCATTGATGCCGTGATTTCGTCCACCGCCATTGGTGTTCATCGCAGCCGTCGCAATCCCCGCGACAAAGTCCGAGGCCAGCCCACTGCCCTGCACCCAGCCCCAGAACTTGGGGTGCGTGTTGCCGCCGTGATGGGGCAGCACCTGATCCATCACCCGTGCGACGACGTCCCCGCCCGCCCCAATCGCATAGCGCTTGGCCAGATCATCGGGAGGGGCTTGCCACGGATGATCCTCGGCATCGCGCATCTGGTCCACGCACCGATCGAGCAGATTGTGCAGATTCTGACACAAGTCCTCCCAGTCGGTGGGGTTCAGCGGGAGTGTCGTCATGGCGCGGTCCTTTTTTTCGTCGCGCACAACCTACTCAAATCCTTCCGAATGGAAAGGTGCTCTTCCCCCTTCCCGGCGGCTCTGACATAATGCCCCAACAAAACAAACGAGCAGCGTTCAAGGCGACCGAATACATGAGCAACGACCTTCTGGCCGGCCAAGGCCCCGACGATTATGACGCCTCCTCGATCGAGGTGCTGGAAGGGCTGGAGCCCGTGCGTCAACGTCCCGGCATGTATATCGGCGGCACCGATGAACGCGCG
>CALJDH010000281.1 GCA_938023895.1 uncultured Aliiroseovarius sp. | reverse complement strand
CTGGCAGGTGAGCCTGCCCTTCGACGTCTCAAGCTGGAAGCCGTTGTCGCTTTGCGAGATCGCGCTGACAGAAGTGTTCAACTCAAGCTCGACGCCGGCCTGTGCCAAACGGGAAGTCAGCATCTCGACAATTTGCGTGGATTTCCCGTCGCAAAACAGCTGCCCCAGCGTCTTCTCGTGCCACGCAATCCCCGCCTGATCGACCAGCTCGACAAAATCCCACTGGCTGAACCGCGCGAGGGCGGATTTGTGGAAATGCGGGTTTTGGCCCACGAAGTTCTTCGGCTCGGCATACATGTTGGTGAAATTGCAGCGCCCTCCGCCGGAAATCCGGATCTTCTCGCCGGGTTTCTTGGCGTGGTCGATGACCAGTGTGGCACCGGTCTTGGCCGAATAAGGGGCGGCAAACAGCCCCGCTGCGCCCGCACCAATAATGATCGTATGCCATTCCGCTTTCATGCGCGCGTCGTAGCCTGTTCGCGGGATGGGGGGAAGAAAAATGCGCGGTCGCGTGGTTTTCTGCGGCGAAAGTCAGGAAATGTTAACTCTGATCCATCAAGTTTGAGGCAAATCTGACGCTTCAAAGGAAGGATCACTGCCATGGACCATCTGACCCGCGCGCAATGCCTGCATAGTCTGGACCTTCTGGTCGGGCAGGAAGACACGTTCGCCCAGGCGTTTTTCCCGCTTCTGTTTCAGCGAGCCCCCGAGCTGCGGTTGGTGTTTCCCGCAGGCATTGATGATCACGCCGAACAGGTGCGGGTACTTTATCGACTGATGATGTGTTTTGCTGGGAACGAGGTGACGATGACCGCCGGGTTGCGCTTGATTGGGTTCCGCATGGCGATGCGGGGGCTGGGCGCAGATCATGCCGAGCTGCTGGCCAACACACTTATAGGGACGCTGAAGCGACAGCTGAGCAATTCGTGGCAAGCGGATTTCGCTTACTCTTGGCGGATTGCCAAGGAAGAGGCGTTGGACGCGATGGCGCTTGGCGCAGAGCTGATGGCTGCGTGACGCTTAGATCGAGAACGAGGTGCCGCAGCCGCAAGAGGCCGTGGCATTCGGGTTGTCGATCACGAAGCGCGCGCCGATCAGTTCCTCGGTGAAGTCGATCACGGCATCGGCAAGGAAGGGCAGGGATACCTCGTCCACCACCACCTGTTCGCCGCCCCCCGAAAGAACCAAGTCGCCCTCGGCCGGATCATCCAGCGAAATCTCGTATTGAAAGCCCGAACAGCCGCCGCCTTCAACAGCCACACGCAGTGCTTTACCCTGCGCGCTTGCGCCGATTTCGGACAAGCGGGCGAAAGCTCGGTCAGTGACTTTGGGGGGCAGGTTCAGGTCCATCGGGAAATCCGTTTCATGTTCACGCAAAACGCAATATAGGTTGGCCTGACGGGCGCGACAAGACGCCCCGAACAGGCGCGCGCGGACGGGACATCCAAGCACGCCAGAGAATACAGGCGGAAAGGGGCAGCCATGCTTGCCAGCTTTGCAACCCATCCCGGTGGCAGCCGGGGGCGACTGTACCCGGAAGGGGAAAGCGAATTTCGCGAGCCGTATCAACGGGATCGCGACCGTATCATCCATTCCTCGGGCTTTCGCAGGCTGAAGCACAAGACGCAGGTGTTCGTGGAACACGAAGGTGACTATTTCCGCACCCGCCTGACCCATTCCATAGAAGTGGCACAGGTGGCGCGGACAATCGCGGGCGCGCTTGGGCTGAACTCGCACCTAACCGAGGCCGTGGCGCTGGCGCATGATCTGGGCCACACGCCTTTCGGCCATACGGGTGAGGACAAGCTGGACGAACTGATGGCCCCCTATGGCGGGTTCGACCACAACGCACAGGCCTTAAAAATCGTGACGTCCTTGGAACGGCACTATGCCGAATGGGACGGTCTGAACCTGACTTGGGAAACCTTAGAGGGGATTGCCAAGCATAATGGCCCGGTGACGGGCGATCTGCCCTATGCGCTGGCCGAATATAACACCGCGCATGATCTGGAACTGGCCACCCATGCAGGGGCCGAGGCGCAGGTGGCAGCGTTGGCCGACGACATCGCCTATAACAACCACGACCTACATGACGGTCTACGCGCGGGCCTTTTCACCATGGAGGAGATCGCCGAACTGCCCATCGTGGGTGGCGCGATTGCCGAGGTGGACGGGCTCTATCCCGGGTTGGACGCAGGTCGTCGCCGGCACGAGGCTTTGCGCCGCGTCTTTGGTGTGATGGTCGAGGATGTGCTGAGCACCTCGCAAGGCTTGTTGACAGCAGCTGATCCGCAATCTGTCGAAGACATCCGCGCGATGAACCACGCGGTGATCCGTTTCTCGCCCGCGTTGTGGAGCGATCTGAAGGTGATCCGCAAGTTCCTGTTCACCCGCATGTATCGTGCGCCATCCGTGGTGGAAATGCGTACACGCGTGACTGCGGTGGTGGGCGATCTGTTTGGCCATTTCATGGCCCATCCGATGGAGCTTCCCGACGACTGGTGCCGCGAGATTGAAGCCGCAGAAGGTAAGACCGCCTTGGCACGCTTGGTGTCAGATTACATCGCCGGGATGACGGACCGTTTCGCGCTACAGGAACATGCACGCTTGGGGCTTGGCAGGTAGGGGCTTTGCTCCTCTTGGCCGTTGGCCAATTCACCCTAGGATATTTATGCCAAGAAAATGCGATGGGGGCAGGTTCGACGCCCGCATCGCTTGACCTTTGGTGCGGGGGTGCTAGGAGTGCGCCTGAGAGAAAAGGACCAAACCGATGAACCTGTTTGCCGATATTCGTGCGCTTGTGATTGATGCCCTGACCCAGATGGTCAGCGAAGGCGCTTTGCCCGAGGGGTTGAGCTTTGACAACGTGGCGGTCGAACCCCCGCGCGATGCGGCGCATGGAGATATGGCAACGAACGCGGCGATGGTTCTGGCCAAGCCTGCCAAGATGAAACCACGCGACATTGCCGAGGTTCTGGCAAGCAAGTTGGCCGAGGATGCGCGCATTGTGGTGGCCGAAGTGGCCGGTCCCGGGTTCCTGAATCTGCGTCTGGCGGCCTCCGTTTGGACCGGTCTGGTGGAAGGCGTGCTGGCGGATCCGAATTACGGTCGTTCGACCATGGGCGCTGGGCAGAAAACCAACGTGGAATATGTCTCGGCCAACCCGACGGGGCCGCTGCATGTGGGACACACGCGCGGCGCGGTCTTTGGCGATGCACTGGCAAGCCTGCTGGATTTCGCGGGCTATGACGTGACCCGCGAGTACTACATCAACGATGGTGGCGCGCAGGTCGATGTGTTGGCCCGTTCGGTTTACCTGCGCTATCTGGAAGCGCATGGCCAAGAAGTTGCATTTGAGGATGGCACTTATCCCGGCGACTATCTGGTCCCGGTGGGCGAGACGCTTAAGGCCAAGGTTGGCGATGCCTATGTGGGCAAGCCGGAAGCTGATTGGCTGGTCGAAATCCGTGAGTTCGCAACTGAAGCTATGATGGACCTGATCCGCGAAGATCTGGCGCAGCTGGGTGTGAAGATGGATGTCTTCTTCTCGGAAAAATCGCTTTATGGCACCGGCCGGATCGAAGCTGCGCTGGAGACGCTCCAGAACAAGGGCCTGATCTATGAAGGCGTGCTTGAGCCGCCCAAGGGCAAGAAGCCCGAGGATTGGGAGCCACGCGAGCAGACCCTGTTCAAATCGACCGAGCATGGCGATGACGTCGACCGCCCGGTGAAAAAATCGGACGGCAGCTGGACCTATTTCGCGCCGGATATTGCGTACCACTTTGACAAGGTCGAGCGTGGCTTTGACGCGCTGATCGACGTGTTCGGTGCCGACCACGGCGGCTATGTGAAGCGGATGAAGGCGGCGGTGTCGGCGCTGTCTGACGGCAAGGTGCCGCTGGACATCAAGCTGACGCAACTGGTGAAGCTGTGGAAAAACGGCGAACCCTTCAAAATGTCGAAGCGCGCCGGTAACTTTGTCACCCTGCGCGACGTGGTCGAGCAGGTGGGCTCGGACGTGACACGTTTCGTGATGCTGACCCGCAAGAACGACGCGCCGCTGGACTTCGATTTTGACAAGGTGCTGGAGCAGTCCAAGGATAATCCCGTGTTCTATGTGCAGTATGCGCATGCGCGCGTGCGCTCGGTTCTGCGCAAGGCGGAAGAGCAGGGGATCACCCTGTCTGACACGCCGAACCTGCAGGACGAGGCCGAGCTGGCCGTGGCCAAGAAACTGGCCGAATGGCCGCGACTGGTCGAGATCGCCGCACGCACCCACGAACCGCACCGGATCGCGTTCTATCTGTATGAGTTGGCCTCGGAATTCCACGCGCTGTGGAACCGTGGCAATGACAAGCCGGAGCTGCGTTTCCTGCAGGATGGCAATAATGACTCATCGGCGGCAAAAATTGCCCTACCGCGCGCAGTCGCCGTTGTCATTTCGTCCGGATTGGGTATTTTGGGCGTAACTCCGGCCGAGGAAATGCGCTGACAAAATGCGCCCCGGTCGAGTGCGAGTAGAGCAGTTTGACCGGTGCAGGGTGTGGAAAGAGCCATAAAGGCCAAGCCCCTGAAGATACCGGGTGTGAGGCAAGATGGCAGAAGCAAATTGGGGGCATGGTGCCCCGCATCCGGCGTATCAAAATCATCCCGACTATGGGCATCGCCCTGAACCTGTGATGCGTTCTGCATCTGCGGGCGCGTCGACCTATGTGCATCCGGCCCATGGCGGCCCCGAGATGCAGCCAGCGCCAATGCAGGCCGATTATGCGGGCTATCAGGATGCGCCTTATGCGGATCAGGGTTACTATGCTCAACCTGCCGAACCGACCGCACCACGCGGTGGCGGGGCTGGCGGAGTTCTGAATTATGCCGGTGCCGCCGTATCACTTGCCCTGATCGTGGGGCTCGGGATGTGGGGCTACAAGCTGGCCGTGCGCGATGTGACCGGCATTCCGGTCGTGCGTGCATTGGAAGGTCCGATGCGCGTGCAACCTGAAAACCCCGGCGGCCAATCGGCGGACCATCAGGGTCTGGCCGTGAACGCCGTACAGGCAGAAGGCGAGGCCTCGGCCCCTGCTGATCGCCTTGTTCTGGCGCCCGAGCCTGCGTCTCTGACCGACGAAGATGCCTCGGTGGCCGAGGTTGCCCGCGCCGATACGGACCTGTCTCTTCCTGCCGCCGCCATTCAGGCATACGTGACCGAGACCACGGCCGACGTGGATCCGGTCGCTGCCGCGCTGGCCATTGCAGAGCAGATCGCGGCAGACAGCCCCTTGTTGGGAGCTGAGACCGAGATCGAGCCGACCGAGGTTGTTGCCTCGCTTG
>CALJDH010000280.1 GCA_938023895.1 uncultured Aliiroseovarius sp. | reverse complement strand
CACGCCCCGTGGTGATAAAACCCCTTGATTGCCGAGCGCAGGGTCAGGACGCCCTCGTGCGTGTCGGTCTTCATCGCCTCAAGCGAGGGATAGCGGTCGTGGAAATGCGCCATGCGATACAGCATGTCCGCGCTGGTGATGTCCTTTGCATGATCAACGCCGCCCTGTGGTGCGCCGCGTTCGGCCCGTTGCAGGTGGCGCTGGATGTCGATCAGGTTGGCAAGGGCAAAGCCCACGCACCGACCTGATGTTCCCTGATGGCGCACCGTGAAAACCGGCTTCTGCAGGCCTGTGTCGTCGGGCGCGGTAAGCAACTTCGGGTCCATCGACAGTGCATGTTTCAGGATGGCCAGGTTCGGCACATAGGTCTGATCCCTCAGATCAACCCAATCTGCCCGGACCCCGTTTTTCTGCACAATTTTGGTATCAATATCGGACATGCGCACCCGCGGCCCAAATCGGAAATTGCAATTAAATTTAGAAGACTTACCCCTTCATTCTATCAAAAAGTGGGGGCTTCTCAAAATTGCGGCGGAAATGAGGCAGATGGCGCTGGGCGGCGATTGGCCCAATAAATACAGGGGAAAGCCGAAATTATACTGTTTCTACAAGGCGTAAGGTTCTAATTAGAACTGCTACTTTGTCCGAATTTACGAAACAGTTTGGTGCGGTCGAAGGCTTCTTCCAGCGCATCCGTGCGGGCCTTCACATCGTCCCAAAGACGCTCTTGCACTTCGGCCACGGCGCATTCCAGCAAGACCAGAATCGCGGCCATCGAATCCCATGCGGACGGCACCGCGATGCGTGCGCTGAAGGTGTGGCGCGCCAGCCGGTGAATGGGCGAGCGCCATTGATCGGTAAACAGCACGATCTCGGCCTCGCGTTCATGGCAGAGCTGCCCGATCACCAACGTGGTGTTCTCGTACCGGCGCACATCCAGCGCAATCAGCACGTCGCCTTTGCGAATGTCCAACAGCTCGTGCGTCCACGAGGCCGAGAAGGGCAGGATACGCACGTCGGGGCGGATCATTTGAAGGTGCAGATAGAAATACTGCGCAAGCGTTCCGGTGATCCGCCCCCCCGTGATGAAGATGCGGCGGTTTGGATCAGACAGCAGTTTGCACAGCCCGTCGAATTCTTCGGGGTCGACCTCGTCCAGCGTGCGGCGCTGGTTTTCAAGCGCCTGCCGCGAATACCGGTTCAACATGTGCTCTTCCGGCAGATCGGTCTTCCACACGTCCCGCTTGGCCACGGGGTCCGAGATCATCTCTTTCAACTCGCGCCGGAGGGCCGCCTGAAACTGCGGGTAACCGCTGAACCCGGTTTTCTGCAACAGTCGCGCGACAGTTGTCGTGGACACCGAGGCATTCGCGGCCAGTTCAGTGATGCTGCCAAGCCCAGACAGCGGATAGTCGTCCAGAATTGCGTTCAGAAGCTGTCGCTCGGACGGGGTCATATCTTCGCGATGTTGTAATAGCTGATCAGTTACGCGCACGTGGCAACACCCTTTCGCTGTGAGTTTAGTCATTCTGTCAAAAAATCGACAGGAAAATCAAGGGCGGGAAAATCGTTACGGAAAAATATTGACACAGTTAATTAAGCTGTGGAACTTTTTCCACATGGAATCGCAGTCGTTGAATTCAACTTTCGGTCCGGCCGTGCATGTGGACCAGATGGGGGACGCGCCCCGGGTGATCGTGGTGTGTGAACACGCCTCGAACCGGGTGCCTGCGCATCTGGAGGGGCTGGGTCTGGATGCCGAGATCTTGACCCGCCACATCGCGTGGGATCCCGGCGCGCTGCCCGTTGCAAAGGGGCTGGCGCAGCAGATGAACGCCGTGCTGGTGCATGGCGGAATTTCGCGGCTGGTTTATGACTGTAATCGCCCGCCAGAAGCGCCAGACGCGATCCCGGCGCGCAGCGAAATCTTTGATATTCCAGGAAACTCGGGTCTCTCCGATGTCGCACGCAACGAGCGTGTCGCGCAGGTCTATCGTCCGTTCTCAAGAATGCTGACAGAGCAGATCGGCGTGCATCGCCCGAACCTTCGCATGATGGTTACGGTCCATAGTTTCACGCCTGTCTATCGCGGCCAATTGAGGGATGTGCAGATCGGCATCCTGCATGGAGATGACGACCGTCTGGCACTGTCCATGATGCAGACCATTCCCGACGGTCTGGGGATGGAGGTGCAACTGAACGAACCCTACGCAGCGGTGGATGGCGTGGCGCATACGTTGAACAAGCATGCGGTCCCGTATGGTCTGCCGAACGTGATGATCGAAATTCGGAACGACCTGATCGAGACCGCCGCCCAGCACGCGCGCATCGCACAAATTCTGGCGGAGTGGGTCACTCAGGCCGAGGCTGCCATGAACGAAAGGAGCTCCGCGTGACTGCGTTCATGAAGATATATGTGCATGTCGTCGATGCCGTAAACTATCGCATCGGGCGGGTGATGATGTGGGGGCTCTTTGTGATGATGGGGATCCTTCTGTGGTCTTCAATCTCGAAGACCTTCTTTCTGCCATCGCTTTGGACCTTGGAAATGGCCCAGTTCGCCATGGTGACCTATTACATCATGGGCGGTCCGTATTCGCTCCAGATGGGGTCGAACGTGCGGATGGACCTGTTTTACCACAACTGGAACGACCGCAAGAAAGCGTGGTTTGACGCCTTCACGGTGTTCTTCTTGCTGATCTATCTGGGCGTGCTGGTCTGGGGCGGCGTCGGATCGACGGCCTATTCGCTGGGGTACTGGGGGGACGAACCGTTTTCTTATTTCTGGGGGCTGATCACGGGAACCGAGGAGGTCGGTCGGCTTGAGCGTTCGTCCACCGCATGGCGCCCCTATGCCTGGCCCATCAAATCCATCATGGTCGTCGGCTTCTTCCTGATGCTGCTTCAGGCCATTTCCGAACTGTTCAAAGACATCGCCCGCATTCGCGGCAACGAGATTGGTGTGACACGCACATGAGCCAAGAATATATCGCCATTTTCATGTTCGCATCGATGATGCTGATGCTGTTCACCGGCCAGCG
>CALJDH010000279.1 GCA_938023895.1 uncultured Aliiroseovarius sp. | reverse complement strand
TTTGCGAAAGACACGATCTTTCAGGGGCGTATCGCCCACGGCATGCTCAGCGCTGGCCTGATCTCGGCCGTGATTGGCGAACAGCTGCCCGGACACGGCACCATCTATATGGGCCAGCAACTGACCTTCTTGGCCCCTGTGCGTCCCGGTGACGTCGTGCGCGCCGAGGTGACCGTGATGGACATCGACCACGCCAAACGCCGCGTGACGCTGAAGACCGAATGTCTGGTCGACGGCAAGCCCGTCCTGAAGGGCGAGGCCAAGGTTCTGGCGCCGTCCGCCAAGCTGGACTAAACGCCGCATTCACGAATTCGGCCTGCATGCCGCCTTGGGCTTGCACAGGCCCCGCTGGACCGCTAAGGCCAGCATATGCGGATCATTCGTGACTATCAGTTTGTAGACCCATCTGACCGAGGCGCCACGGCTGTCATCGGCAATTTTGACGGCGTGCATCTGGGCCACCAGTATGTCATCGACATTGCCCGCCAGAAAGCAGCCGAGCTGGGCGCGCCTTTGGGCGTGATGACGTTCGAACCCCACCCGCGCGAGTATTTCGCGCCGAAGGCCCCTCCGTTTCGCCTGATGAACGCCGACACACGCGCGCACCGGCTTGAGAAGCTGGGAATCGAAGCGCTGTTTGAACTCAGCTTCAACGATACCCTATCGGCCCTGACGCCCGAAGAGTTCGCCCGCGATGTTATTTTCGAGGGGCTGGGCCTGACCCATGTCTTTGTTGGCGCAGATTTCCATTTCGGCAAGGACCGTGCGGGCACGCCCGAGGTGCTGCAGGCGCTCGGCAAAGAGCTTGGCTTTGGCGTCACCGTCGCGCCGCTCATGTCGGATGACGTGGGCGAGGTCAGCTCGACCGCGATCCGCAAAGCCCTGACCGAGGGCCGCCCACGTGATGCCGCCCGGATGCTGGGCCACTGGCACCGCATCGATGGCGAGGTCATCCGCGGCGACCAACGTGGCCGCGATCTGGGCTATCCCACCGCCAACATGTCCATTGCTGGCCTGCACCCGCCAAAATTCGGCGTCTATGTGGTCGAGGTCGAGATCCTGACAGGCCCGCATCAGGGTGTCTATGGGGGTGCGGCCTCGATGGGAACGCGCCCGATGTTTGGGGAAAACCTGCCGAACATCGAAAGCTTCATTTTCGACTTCAAGGGCGACATCTATGGCGAACAGCTGTCCGTTGCCCTGATCGACTATCTGCGCCCGGAAGAGGTGTTCGATGGGCTCGACGCCCTGATCGCCCAGATGGACGCCGACTGCGCCCGTGCACGTGACATTCTTTCTCAACTTCCGAGCCGCCCATGATCCGTCATATCGTTTTCTTCACCGCAAAACGCCCCGAAGACCGCGTTCGCGTTCGCGAAGGGTTGGAGCTTTTGAAGGGCATTCCGGACTGCATCCGGCTTGAGATCGCTGAGAACCGGTTCGAGGATCCGATCCCCGGCCCCTCGCCCGACGTGGTGGTCTATGGCGAGTTCGAGGACGAAGCCCAGCTGGCCGCCTATAAGGCGCATCCCATCTATCAGGAATCGATTGCCCGCGTCCGCCCCCTGCGCGAGATGCGGATTGCGGCCGATTTTCTGGCGGACTGATGGGGAATTCCCTGCGCAAAAAGTTTTGGGAACGTCCGTTGGATCAACTGACGCCCCAAGAATGGGAAGCGCTGTGCGACGGCTGCGGCAAATGCTGCCTGAACAAGCTGGAAGATGAAGAGACCGGAGAGGTCGTCTTTACCCGCGTGGCCTGCCGCCTTCTGGATGGCGAGACCTGCCAGTGCTCGCAATATGACATCCGCCTGCAATTCGTGCCGGAATGCATCCACCTGACGCCGGAAAACATTGGCGAAACCGCTTATTTCATGCCTGCGTCATGCGCCTATCGTCTGCGCCATGAAGGCAAGCCGCTTCATGACTGGCACCCGCTGGTGTCGGGCGACCCTGACAGCGTGCACAAGGCCGGGCGCAGCGTTCAAGGCTGGACGGTACCGGAATTTGAAGTCCCCGAAGACGAATGGGAAGACCACCTGATCGAGGAGCCTCACTGATGTTTTTCGCCTCTGACAACACGGGGCCCGTGCACCCGAATGTAATGGACGCCCTGGCACGCGCCAACGAAGGTTACGCCATGCCCTATGGGGCTGACGACATCATGGCGCAAGTCACCGCCCGCATTCGCGACATTTTTGAGGCCCCCGAGGCGGCGGTGTATCTTGTGGCCACCGGCACGGCAGCGAACTCGATCTCGCTTGCGACGTTGACGCGCCCCTTCGACACAATCTTCTGCTCGCCCGAAGCCCATATCCACGAGGATGAGTGCAACGCGCCTGAGTTCTATACCGGTGGTGCAAAACTGACTTTGGTACCAGCCGAACACGCGAAGATGTCGCCTGATGCGCTAAGTGCATCCATCGCGGGCGAGGAAAGCCGCGGCGTGCATGGCCCGCAACGCGGCCCGGTGTCGATCACCAATGTGACCGAGCGCGGCACGGTCTATTCCGTGGCCGAGATCAAAGCCCTGAGCGATGTCGCCAAGTCGTTCGACCTGCCTGTCCATCTGGACGGCGCACGCTTTGCCAATGCACTGGTCGCACTGGACTGCACCCCGGCCGAGATGACGTGGAAATCCGGCGTGGATGTGGTCAGCTTTGGCGGCACCAAGAATGGCTGCATGGGCGTCGAGGCGGTCATCTTCTTCGATCCCAAACACGCCTGGGAATTCGAACTCCGCCGCAAGCGCGGCGGGCATCTGTTCTCGAAAAACCGCTATCTGGCAGCGCAAATGCTGGCCTATCTGGACGGCGATCTGTGGCTGGATCTGGCAAGCCGCGCGAATGCGGCCAACGCCCGTTTGGTGCGCGGGCTGAAGCAGATCGACGATGTGACCTTCCTGCACGACCCGCAGGCCAATATGAGCTTCGCTGGTTGGACCCGCGCAGGCCATCAACGCCTGCATGACGCGGGCGCGGCGTACTATGTCTGGGAAGGTCAACTTGAGGGGGACAACCCCGACGAAATCCTGACCGCCCGCTTGGTGGCGGACTGGTCCATGTCGGAGGAAAACGTCGACCGCTTCATCGAGCTTGTGCGCGGCTAAGCGCGCGGCCTAGGCCTGTTCTTTCTGCAGAATGTGACCCCGAATGCTCGCAGCCACCTCGCGTGGGTGGCTGATTGGCCCCATATGCCCTGCCCCCGCGATCACCTTACGGCGCACATTCGGGAAGCGGGCCTCCATCCGGTCATGCACGGCACGCACCAGATCGGGCGAGCGTTCGCCTTCCAGCAATAGAACCGGCAGCGTGACTTTCTCCAACGCGCCCGGCGCGACCTGCCCGTGCACGTCTTCATGCGTCACACAGCGCGCGGCGGGGATCAGGTGGATCTGCTTTGCCATATCGGCTTTCAGACGCTCAGGCAGCGCTTCCCAACCGGCATCGCTGCCCCATTGGCAATTGAACAGGCGTGCGGCTTCCATCCGGTCGCCTGCGCGCATTGCGTCCGCAAAAACACCATTCATATAGGTATTGTTCTCGGCATAAGCTGGATCGTCCTTGGCGGTCGCAAACAGGACCGGTTCGAACAGGGTCAGGCTGCGCACCTTGCCGGGTGCCATCTGGGCGACGCGCAAAGCAATCGTGGCGCCAAAACTGTGCCCAACCAAATCGACCGGCCCATGCGCGTGGCGATCCAGCAGATCCAATGCGGCCTGCATTGCGGTGTCTTGGTAATCGCCCTGCTCGTCCCAATCGGCACTGCGCCCATGTCCCGGCAGGTCGTATGCAAGTGTAGTCAGTTCATGCTCAAACACGGTCCGCACACCGCGCCACGCGCCGGAATGCGCCAGCGAGCAGTGGATGAACAGCGCCTCGTGCGGGCCAGTGCCCTGCCGGTCCCAATAGGTCGGGCAGCCGCCCAGATCTTCCAGCATACTTAGCCCCGCTCGGCCAGATAGGCGTCCAGCAGGTCAAGGCGGT
>CALJDH010000278.1 GCA_938023895.1 uncultured Aliiroseovarius sp. | reverse complement strand
AGCACGCCAAGCAGACAGCCCAGCGCGGCGCCCGTGACGGCGATGAACAGGGCGAGCTCCAGATAATGGCTGGCGACTTCCCGTTTCGAGTAGCCGAAGGCCCGGACCAGCCCAATCTCTTCCCGTTCGGCGGTGATCATGCGGCTGGTGACGATATAAAGTAGGAACGCGGCAACCATCATGAATACGGGCGGCACAGTGCTGGAGGTCACCTCGAGCCCCGAAATTTCCTCGCTCAGGAAGCGGTCTGACGCAAAATCCTCAAGCCCATAGGCCCCCGGCGCCCCAAACGGATCCAGCACTTGGTCAATCTGATCCAGAACTGCGTCTTTGTTGGCCCCGCGCAGAAGCGACACCAAGGCCTCGTTGAAGGCGCCTTCAAGGTCCAGCGCCGCGGCCAGCGCGGGTCTGCCCATCCAGATCACGCCGAACCGCGCGTCGTCGGGGATGAATTCTCCGGGCGCTGCGAAGTAGATGAACTCGGGTGATTGCGCGGTGCCCACGACGCTATACCAGCGCCGGACGCCGTGCAGCGTGACCTCAAGCTGCGCCCCCGGCGCAATGCCGTGGGCGGTTGCGAAGCTTTCCAGCAATAGGATTTCATCTGGCCGCTGCGCGTCGGGCATCCGCCCCTGCGTCAGACGGACCTCGTTCAGATGCCGCCGCCCATGCAGTGGCAAGGAGAGCACCTGCATGGAAATCGAGAACTCGCGAGTGTCCACTTTTGCAGACGCCATGCTGTTTAGCCGCGTCTCGACAGTGCGAATGCCTGGAATATCCGCCAGCCGGCTTTCCACGTAATTCGGCGCGCGCACCACCGGCGCGAAGATGTCAGCGAGCTGATGACGTTCGTAATAGGCGTCGCGGGTCAGGGTCAGCGAGGATACGAAGCCGGTCATCATGATCTGCAAGCCAACGCCAATCGCGATCACCACCATGATCGCAGCCGCTTGCGCCTTGATCCGCCACAGATCGCGCATGAGCTTGGCGTGAAGCGGAGTCACCAGTGGATCTCCTCGGCAGAGACACGGTTCTTGTTCAACTCGACCTTTTTGATCTGGCCGTCTGCGAAGTGAATCACCCGGTCGGCCATCGCCGCCGTCGCGGCGGCATGGGTGATCAGCAGCACGGTCGTGCCCAGCGCCTCGTTCACGTCTTGGATGACCCGCAAAACCGCACGGCCCGTGGTGCTGTCCAGCGCGCCCGTGGGTTCGTCACAGAACAGAACATCCGGCTGCTTTGCCACTGCGCGAGCGATGGCGACCCGCTGCTGTTCCCCCCCCGACAATTGCGCCGGAAAGTGATCGATGCGCTTGGTTAGCCCGACAAGCTCCAACGCGCGTTCGGCGGTGATGGGGTTTTCGGCGATCTCGGTCACCAGCTCGACATTCTCGCGGGCGGTCAAGCTGGGCATCAAGTTGTAGAACTGAAAGACAAACCCGACATGACGCCGTCGGTAATTGGTCAGCGCGCGGTCATCCATATCCGTAAGAACCTGATCTCGGAAACGGACCGAGCCCGAGGACGCGCGATCCAGCCCACCCAAGATATTCAGAAGCGTGGACTTTCCACTTCCGGACGCCCCAAGCAGCACAACAATTTCGCCGTCTCCAATCTCAAGATCGGCCCCCCGCAGCGCATGCACTGCCGAGTGGCCTTCGCCATAGGTCTTTGTCAGGTCCTGAACCTTAAAGGCGTGATTGTCTTGTATTTCGAGCGCGCGTGCCATGGCCTACGATAGCATGTGCCGCCGCCGTAGAATATTGATCGAGGTCAACAATTCTGCATGCTTGGGTGAAACGTGGAACTTCGCCGTTTTCAAAGCCTAAAAGCACAAGGCGAATCCACACCACAGATCGTTACGCCGATCAGGCATCTGTCACTTTGAAATTTTCAGGAAAGTGGTGCGGTCGGCGGGACTCGAACCCGCACGAGTGTTACCTCACAGCGACCTCAACGCTGCGCGTCTACCAATTCCGCCACGACCGCATGTCAGGCTAGGTGACGCGCTTCATAGCGAAGGGGTGGGTTATTGTGAAGACCAAAACCGACGCGTGAAAAGAATTTCCGCGTGCTTTTTGACAAGCGGCCTTTCAGGTGCCAAATGACGGTCATGTACAACGCTTTGGATATGCCCCCCGTCACGTGGGAAGTCGCCACCGATCTGGTGGATTACGAGACCGCCGTCGCCCGTATGGAAGCCCATGCAGACGCCATGGCGCGCGGCGAAGCAGGCGAGCTGATCTGGCTGCTGGAGCACCCGCCGCTTTACACGGCGGGCACCTCGGCCAATCCGAAAGATCTGGTCGCGCCGGACCGCTTCCCCGTCTTTGAGAGCAAACGCGGCGGGCAATATACCTATCACGGCCCAGGACAGCGTGTGGCCTATGTCATGCTTGATGTCGGCAAGCGCGGGCGCGATGTGCGGGCCTTTGTGGCCGCACTGGAAGAGTGGGTCATCAAAACCCTTGCCGAGTTCAACGTGACCGGCGAACGGCGCGAGGGCCGCGTGGGCGTTTGGGTCGTTCGCGATGACAAGCCGCTGACTGCGTTGGGGCAGCCCCCCGAAGACAAGATCGCCGCCATCGGCGTGCGCCTGCGCAAGTGGATCAGCTTCCACGGCATCTCGATCAATGTGGAACCGGATCTCGAACATTTCTCGGGCATCGTGCCCTGTGGGATCTCGGAACACGGCGTCACCAGCCTTGTGGATCTGGGACTTCCGGTAACGATGGATGATCTGGATGTGGCCCTGCGCCGTATATTTGATGACGTGTTTGGCGCCGATCAGCGCTAATTTGCGTCTTTTCGCGCCTGCGACATAGGTACCACTTCCCTTTAGTACCAAATTGACGCAGGTTCCCCCGGAATTCGCGTCATATGGCGCATGTGATCAAGCAAGAGGACTACTATGAAAACGATTCTCTCATCCGCAGCCATGATCATCGCTCTGTCCGGCACTGCGTTTGCCGAAGGCGATGCCGCTAAGGGCGAAAAAGACTTCAAGAAGTGCAAGTCGTGCCACGCCATTATTGATGACGCTGGCGAAGTGATCTTCAAAGGCGGCAAAACCGGCCCGAACCTGTATGGCGTTGTTGGCCGTCAAGCAGGCACCGTTGAAGGCTTCAAATACGGCAACTCGATCGTAGATGCCGGCGCTGCTGGCCTGGTGTGGGACGCTGACTCGCTGGCCGCATACATCAAAGACCCCAAAGGTTACCTGAAAGAGGCAACTGGCGACAGCAAAGCAAAGTCGAAGATGACCTTCAAATGGGGCAAGCCGGAAAACATCATCGCCTATCTGGCCACCTTCTCGGCTGAGATGCCGGCAGAAGAAGCCGCTGAAGGCGAAGCTGCCGAGGCCGAATCGACGACCACTAACTAAGAAACCCGACCAACAGGTCGCGTTATTGCGCTAACGGTGCGTCCCGCATGGAATTAATGTCCACGGGACGCATTTTTTTTGGCATTTCGTTGCATTGCAGCGTTGCCCCTGACCCTTCCTGCATATTAAACACGTTAAAAAGCCGGGCAGGGTGACTCTCTGCCCTGTCCTCGTTAACCCCAAAGGGAGGGATACATGGCGGACGCAGCCATCCACGACCACGACCACCACGACGATCGTGGTTTCTTTACCCGGTGGTTCATGTCGACCAACCACAAGGACATCGGTATCCTGTACCTGTTCCTGGCCGGTCTGACGGGTTTCATCTCGGTCGCATTCACCGTTTTCATGCGCATGGAGCTTATGGAACCCGGTGTTCAATACATGTGCCTTGAGGGTGCTCGTTTCATTGCAGACTCTGCTGCTGAATGTACGCCAAACGGTCACCTGTGGAACGTGATGATCACGTATCACGGCGTCCTGATGATGTTCTTCGTCGTCATTCCGGCGCTGTTCGGCGGGTTCGGCAACTACTTCATGCCGCTGCACATCGGTGCACCGGACATGGCCTTCCCACGCATGAACAACCTGTCGTTCTGGCTTTATGCCACAGGTGTTGCACTTGGCGTTGCCTCGCTGCTTGCTCCGGGTGGTAACGACCAGCTTGGATCTGGCGTAGGTTGGGTTCTGTACCCGCCACTGTCCACGACCGAGGGCGGATACTCGATGGATCTGGCGATCTTCGCGGTACACGTTTCCGGTGCGTCGTCGATCCTTGGTGCAATCAACATCATCACCACGTTCCTGAACATGCGTGCCCCCGGCATGACCCTGTTCAAGGTGCCGCTGTTTGCTTGGTCGATCTTCGTTACCGCTTGGCTGATCCTTCTGTCGCTGCCGGTTCTGGCTGGCGCCATCACCATGCTGCTGATCGACCGTAACTACGGCGGGACATTCTTTGACCCAGCTGGCGGTGGTGACCCGGTTCTGTATCAGCACATCCTGTGGTTCTTCGGACACCCGGAAGTGTACATCGTGATCCTGCCGGGCTTCGGTCTGATCAGCCACGTTATTGGCACCTTCGCCCGCAAACCGATCTTCGGCTATCTGCCGATGGTCTGGGCGATTATTGCTATCGGCGCGATCGGCTTCGTTGTATGGGCACACCACATGTATACCGTTGGTATGTCGCTGCAGCAGCAAAGCTACTTCATGCTGGCAACCATGGTCATCGCGGTACCAACAGGCGTTAAGATCTTCTCATGGATTGCAACGCTCTGGGGTGGCTCGATCGAGTTCACTACGCCGATGCTGTTCGCCTTCGGCTTCCTGTTCCTGTTCACCGTCGGCGGTGTAACCGGCGTGGTTCTGTCGCAGGCTGGCGTCGACCGTCTGTATCACGACACCTACTATGTGGTTGCGCACTTCCACTACGTTATGTCGATTGGTGCAGTGATGTGTATCTTTGCAGGCATCTACTACTGGATCGGCAAAATGTCCGGTCGTCAATACCCTGAGCTTGCAGGTAAGATCCACTTCTGGACCTTCTTCGTCGGCGTGAACCTGACCTTCTTCCCGCAGCACTTCTTGGGCCGCCAAGGCATGCCCCGTCGTTACATCGACTACCCGGAAGCCTTTGCTTACTGGAACAAGCTCAGCTCGTACGGTGCGTTCATCTCGTTTGCTTCGTTCGTGTTCTTCATCGGCATCGTGTTCTACACGCTGACACGCGGTAAGCGCGTGACCGAGAACAACTACTGGAACGAATACGCGGATACGCTGGAATGGACCCTGCCCAGCCCGCCGCCAGAGCACACCTTTGAAATCCTGCCGAAGCAGGAAGAGTGGGATAAAGGCCACTCGCACTAAGGTGAGACTGAATATGGAAAAGGCCCGGATCTTCCGGGCCTTTTTTGTTGCGGATGAGGTTTAGGGCAGATCCAACCGGAAACGTTCCTGCCCCCATCCATCCACACTCGTGCGCGCCCGGATCCAGACAGTGGTCGCGCCATCCGGCACGACAACACCCGACAAGCTGCGGGTAAAGGGCTGTTCGTTCACATGGGGATGCGCCAGCACGCGGGTGCCCAGCACCTCGCCTGCATCAGACTCGACCCGCCAGCCATCGGCATAGTCATCCCAGCCCGTCTCGGCATGGGTCAGGGTCAGGCTGAAACTCCAGCCGGACGCAGTTTCCCGCGTTGTCGCCCCGTCAATCACCGCATCATGAGCCCATGCAGGCTCAGCCATCAGAAGTAACCCAAATAAATATGTGCGCATCGCGCCCTCCTGTCTCTGCCACAAGCCTGCGCCCTTCGTGGTAAAAACACCAATCACATGGCAGCGAGCACGCCCTGCCCCTCTTGCCAAGACCGCCCGTGATTTGCGAAAATTTACCAGTTCAGAATGAGGTTCCCCGATGCCCTATGAATGGGTTCAACCCGACGGCCCAGACGCCCCCAAAGCCGAGCTACACCTGTGGCCCTACCGCT
>CALJDH010000277.1 GCA_938023895.1 uncultured Aliiroseovarius sp. | reverse complement strand
CCGGCGAGGACACATGGCAAGGCACCGCTCCGGGTGTGATTGGCACCGCAGCTGGTCGCGAGAATGGTGATACGTTCAATTGGGCCTATCGCATTGATCTACCTGTCAGAAAGGGCACGATGCGTGTCGATTTCGATGACTGGATGTGGATGCTGAGTGATGACCGCGTGCTCAATCGCGCCTACGTATCGCGGTACGGTGTGCGCATTGGTGAAGCGATCATCGTGTTTGAGAAAAAGTAAGCAGGTCTTATGCCCCGCGCACCCTCAGGGCCGCGTCGATCGAGCGGGCCAAATCGCCTACGGTATCCGGCTCGAAATACTCTCCGTGGTCACCGGGGATGATGTCGAAACTGGGGGCTGCGTGAAGCTTCTGCCATTCGGCGACCGGATCATCTCGGGTGAAGAACGGATTGAAACGATGACTTTCGCGGCCGAACACCATGTGAAGTGGCCCCGCATAAGGCGCTAAAGGCTCTGCTTCCAGCAAGATCAGGCTGACCGGATGGTCGCTCTGATCGTTCCACACCCGCACCATTCGTTCGGCAATCGGACCCGCGCCGCAATTCCCGCCAAACCCGCCAAGATTGGTTTGGCCTGCGTCTTTCAGGCAGCTGAGATAAAGATCGGTCAGATCGTCAATATAGTCCTGCCGACGCGACTGGTCACCAAGGACAAAGTTCAAAGAGCGAAGCGCGATCAAGGGTTGGTCGGGATCCAACCCCGCCGCCAAAGCAACGGGTTCGCGCGTATCGTTGAAGCACCAAACCAAAGCCGGGCGCGATCCAGTCAGGTTGAACCCGTACACTGGCAATCGGTCAGACAAGCGCGTTCCCGGCCAGTCCCGTGTCATCTGATTGAGACGCTGCACGATGTCCTCGAACGCCACGCCATCGGGCAACGGGCGAACGTCTTTGGTGTCATTGGCTGGTCTGAGTTTCTTGGCTGCGGCGCGCAGCCGTCTCAGAACCCCTTTCACAATGCGTTGCACTGTCCATCGCGGGGCAGGCTTCGGGGGCGGAGGCGTGACAGCGACGTCGCGCTTCTGTCGGATCATTGCGGCCATCCCCGATACCGTTGCGCCCTGTTCAAAAATCACATCCGTCGCAAGCCAGATCCCTGTGACCTCCTCGATCGCCCCCAAAAGCCGCATGGCCTGCAGGGAATCCCCGCCAGCTTCGATGAAATTGGCACTGGGGGATATGGTGTCCACGCCAAGGCATTCGGCCCAGAGCGTAGCAATGGTGCGCTCAAGCCCGGATTCTGGGGCCGGAAGCTGGTGCACGGTCGGATCGGGGTCGGCGGCCTCCGACAGCAGTCCATAATATTTGGGGGCACCAATGCGGTCCGGCTTGGTGGTCTTTCCCAGCGGAATATCGTTGGCGAAGAACAATGGGGTCGGCAGTTTGAACGCGGCCAGTCGCGTACGCAGATGCGCCTTGATATCATCCTCGGTCACGTCCTGCCCGGGCTTTGGTACCACCGCCGCCGCTGCAACCTGGCCAAGTGTCCTGTGGGGCATGGCAAAGCTAATGCTGTCCTGCACGGCCGGGTGCGCGCGGATCGCTTCCTCGATTTCGAAGGGCGAGATCTTTTCACCGCCCCGATTGATCAACTCTTTCTTGCGCCCGACCAGCTCCAACTGCCCACCCTCGTCCAGCTGCCCCATGTCGCCGGTGTAGAACCACCCGTTACGAATGGATGCGGCGGTCGTCTCGGGGTCTTTGTAGTACTCCGAGAACAGGTTAGCGCCACGCACCGCGATCTGACCCAGCGTGTTGGGCGGAAGGGCGTGGCCTTCGTCGTCATGGACCTCAAGCGCATAGTGCAGCGATACGCCCACTTTGCCTGGGATGCGGCGCGCCGGGGGAAGCGGCGAGATGGTGATCAGCCCCGTTTCCGTCGAGGCATATTGTTCCAGACAGGGGACGCCGAAGGTTTCTTCAATCTGTTTATGCAGAGGCAATGGCAGCTTGGTCGTGGACGAGATGACGACATGCAGTGCAATATGTTTGGCGGTCTCGGGATCCGCGAGGGCCAATCGGACGAGTTCACGCAAGAAGGTCGGCCCCCCAGCCACCCATCCTACCTTGAAGTCGACCATGTCCTGCAACACCCGGTCGGGGTCGAAGCCGTTTGGCAAGACCAATGCGCCACCCGCGACCAGCGCCCCGGCTGCACGGTTAAACAGGGCCGAGACATAGGGGGGCGAGAACAGGATGCCCGCCGCCTGCGCCGCCTCGCCCTTGGCAGCGGCCTGCACCAAAGCGCGCCCGGCCATGACAGCTTGGGTGGATATAGCCCCCTTCGGCTGGCCGGTGGTGCCGGTCGTCATTTGGACGGTGCCTTCGTCTTCGGGCTGGACGGCACCGGGGGCGGTGCAAGGCCCAATCACCTGCCCTGACAGGGTAACCTCGCCCGTGACGCCGTTCGGGACCGGGGAAAGGGTGATCACGGGATACCCTTCCGACCGGATCAGTGCAGCCACCTCGGGCAGGTCTTCGTGTACAATGACAGCGTCAAACGGAATCCGATTCAGGGCGGCCCGGAATTCATAGGGCGACAGTTTCGGGTTTAGGGGCGCGACAGACGCCGTATCGACAATCCCAAGGAAGGCACCGACCGCGTCGGCAACCTCGTGACAGACAAGTGCCACGCGGTTTGTCCGACCAATGCCCAAATCGTTCAACACCGCGCGAATGTCCCGGATCTGCCCGACGAGCTTCCCATAGCTCATCACAGGCGCCTCCCGCGTTAACAAGGCGGGGGCATCGGGATGGTGGGCTGCGCAATCACGGATCAGCTGACCAAGGGTTGTTCGATCAGGATCAATACGTGCGGGACTGTTCATGCTCATACAGCAAATGAATAGGAGTTTTTCCACCTAGGCAATGCGTTAGAACTCGCGACTCGACCATTTTACACGTTCCGAGAAACCGGGAGGGAAGTCAGTGATCCATCGGGGCTCTTCAGCCAGTTTGCGTTTGCCTTTAGAGGCATCGACCGACAAGATAGGTGCTGTTGGCGCTTTCATGGTACTGGGAGTGTATTTCGTGACAAGCCGCTACTGCTCTCAAGAGGAACATTTTGAAAGAACCGACTATCCCAAGAGCCTTTCTGCCGATCTCGGTAGGTGTATTTGCCTGCGTGATCGCTGTGCTGTCTCTTGGTCTGAATGAGACCTCGGGACAATGGCCGGGGATCGTTGCGATGCTGTTGATTGGCCTGTGCCTGCTAGAGATCTTCCTTGGCACGCGCAAGCAGGCTGCGAACACTCCCCCACCCGATCCATCTGATACACCGCAATCCGGCTGGAGCACGCTTTTTCTAACGGCCTGCGCGGCTGTACTTGCTTTGGTGTTCGGCCTTCTCGCGGCGATTGCGGTGTTTGTTTGGGGCTACGGCATCTGGATCGGACGGCGCCACCCTACATCGGCCGTTCTAAGCGCGGTGGTGGCCGTTTTGGTCCTGTTTGGTTTCTTCGAACTGGGTCTGGGGGTCACCCTCTACCGAGGCATGATGTTTTGAACAGGCACCATGATGACATTCAAAAAAAGGAAATATTGCATGTTGAAGAACAGGCTTGCGACATGGGCGGTGATGCTTTTGGCGAGTGTGATGGCAATGGTCGGCACCCCGGCTCAGGCTGAATGGCCCGAAAAACCCGTTCGTCTGATCGTCCCCTATAGCCCCGGCGGAGGCTTTGATACTTTCGCGCGGCTGTTTGCGCCCGAGCTAGAGAAAGCCTTGGGAACAGATATCATCGTCGAGAACGTTCCCGGCGCTGGCGGGCGTCGTGGGATTGCGACCATGATGAAATCTGACCCCGACGGATACACCATCGGCATGTTCAACATTCCCGGCATGGTCATCGCAGGGGTGACCGGAAAATGGCCCGATATCGAACTGCGCGATGTTGCTTGGGTATCGAACCTGACGCGATCACCCTACACGCTTGTGCTGTCTTCATCTGGCGGGCTGACGTCGGCCGAGGATCTATGCACGCTGGACCGACCGGCCAAGCTGGCCACAACTGGGGTTGGATCGTCCAGCCACACCATCGCGGTGATCCTGATGGAAAGCCTTGGCTGCCCCTATGCAGTGGTGCCCGGCTACAAGGGGTCGACGGAAACAACCCTTGCTGTTGTTCGCGGCGAGGTGGATGGAATGCTCGCCAGCATAGATACCGCCCGAAAATTCCTCGATTCCGGCGATATCCGCATTGGGCTGACCTTTACCGCAGAACCTCTGCTTGATGGGGTGCAATCAACGACCGAGATCGGAAAAGGCGAGCTTTCCTCGCTGGCACAGCTGCGCATGATTGGCGCGCCACCCGGCACCCCGGCTGAAATCACCGCAAAGTTGGAGGCCGCGTTTCAAGCGGCAGCGTCCAGCCAATCGATTGCCGACTGGTCTGCCTCGACAAAACGTCCAGTCACCTATCTGGATGCCGACACTTCGGGTCAGGTCATCACTGAACAGTTCAGCGTGATGCAGAGTTTCGCATCCGCGTTCCAGTAAGGGGAAGAAAGTCATGGTCGGCCCAATTGGTGTAGTTCAGACCGGCCGGCCGGATAAGTTGGGAGCTATGCGTGGGGTTCGACAACCTGCTTAACGCCTTCGCGGCAACCGCCAGTGTCGGCGCTGTGATCTATATCAGCCTTGGGATCGTCATCGGATTTGTCTTCGGTGTCATTCCGGGGCTTGGTGGCGTGATCGCGTTGGCACTTGCCCTGCCCTTCACCTACGTGATGGAACCGCTGCATGCGATCTATCTTGCGGGCGGCATCATGGGGGCGACATCGTTCGGTGGGTCAATCTCGGCCATCCTTCTGAAAGTGCCCGGAACCGCACCCAACGCCGCCACGACCTTCGACGGCTTCCCCATGGCGCAGGCGGGCCGCGCGGGCGAGGCGATTGGCGCCTCGGCCACGGCCTCGACCCTTGGGGGGCTGATCGGCCTGGTGACGCTGTGCGCAATCATCCCCTTTTCCAAGCAAATCATTTTGGCCTTCGGCCCGGGCGAGCAGCTTTTACTGGCCATTTTGGCCTTTGCCGCAATAGCCGCAGCCTCGGGCGACAGGTTGCTGCGCGCCTTTATCTCGGCCGGGTTTGGCCTGCTTCTGGCGACCATAGGCTTTGATGTCATTACGGGCGACGAGCGGTTCACCTTCGGCAACACCTATCTGTGGGATGGCATCCCCATGGTTCCCGCCCTGACGGGATTATTCGTCCTTGCGCAAATGTTCTGGCTGGCAGGGATGCATGGCAGGATTGACCAGACTTCTGACACCGTGCCCCATGGCTTCTCGGGGCTGGAACGGGGGATCAAATCGACCTTTGGGCACTGGCCCGTCGTGCTGCGCGGATCCCTCATCGGAACGGTCATTGGCATATTGCCCGGTGTAGGAGGCACGGTAGCCTCGTTACTGGCTTACTCTGCCGCCAAATCCGTATCGCGCGAGCCCGAAACCTTTGGCACCGGCAATATTGTCGGCGTCATCGCCCCCGAAAGTGCCAACAACGCAAAAGACGGCGGATCACTGGTCCCCACGCTGGCGTTCGGTATACCGGGCAGCGCGGAGTCCGCTGTATTTCTATCCATCCTCGTCCTGCACGGGATTGAGCCAGGACCGTTGATGCTGCGGGACGAGACAACCGCAATTTACGGACTGATCGTTGCGGTCACACTGTCGGCGATTGGCGCCTCGCTGCTTGGGTTGATGCTCTCGCGGGGGCTTATCGTTTTGACGCGGATCGACACCCGCCTGATCGTTCCCTTTGTGATCGCCCTTGCCCTGTGCGGTGTCTATGCCATTGCCGAACAGTTCGGCGACGTGCTGGTCGCCATTGTTCTTGGCATTGTCGGCTTTACGTTCCTGCGGTTTAGATTTCCCGTTTTACCTATGGCGGTCGCGATCATCCTCGGCGAAACCGCCGAGCGATCCTATCATCAAGTACGC
>CALJDH010000276.1 GCA_938023895.1 uncultured Aliiroseovarius sp. | reverse complement strand
TACCTGACCTGCTTTGCACAAGAGGAGGTCTCGGCATGAGTTATGGCGTTTCAGCGGCTCTGCAACAGGCCATTTACCAGCGCCTTGCGGCTGATAGCACGCTGTCTTCTTTGGTGCCCGGTGCGATCTATGATGCGGTGCCTGCGGGCATCATCACCGGTACCTATGTCAGCCTTGGCCCTGAGGATGTGCGCGAACGCTCGGACATGACCGGGCAGGGCGCGTTACACGAGGTCACGATCAGCGTGGTCACGGATGCTGCGGGCTTTCAGGCCGCCAAAGAGGTCGCCGCGGCGGTCAGCGATACGCTGGTGGATGCCAGCCTGATCCTGGCGCGGGGCCGACTTGTGTATTTGAACTTTCATCGTGCGCGGGCGCGGCGGGTTGAAGACGCGGATGTACGCCGCATCGACCTGATCTTCCGCGCACGTGTCGAAGACAACTAAACCTTTCAAAACGGAGTGATCCTATGGCTGCGCAAAACGGCAAAGACCTTCTGATCAAGCTCGACATGACCGATACCGGCGTGTTCGAGACCATTGCGGGCCTTCGGGCCACGCGCCTAAGCTTCAACGCGGAAAGCGTCGATGTGACCAGCCTGGAGAGTACGGGCGGTTGGCGCGAGTTGCTGGGCGGCGCTGGCGTGAAGTCGGCGTCGATCTCGGGTTCGGGCGTGTTCAAAGACGCCTCAACAGATGAACGGGCACGGCAGATCTTTTTCGACAATGAAGTGCCGAATTTTCAGGTGATTGTACCCGATTTCGGCGTGGTCGAAGGCCCGTTCATGATCACCTCGATCGAATATGCAGGGTCGCATAACGGTGAGGCGACGTATGAGCTGTCGATGGCCTCGGCCGGTGAACTGACCTTTACGGCGCTGTGATCATGACAAACCGGTGGACGGGCGAAGTGGCGCTGGTGATCGATGGCACATCCCATGTGCTGAAACTGACGTTGGGGGCGTTGGCCGAGCTGGAAGAGCAGCTGGGCGAGGCATCCATTGTGTCCTTGGTCGAGCGGTTTGAACACGGGCAGTTCTCAAGCCGGGATGTGCTGGCGCTGATCGTGGCGGGGCTGCGTGGCGGGGGCTGGCAAGGGACGGCAACGGATTTGCTGGCCGCCGAAATCCAAGGTGGCCCGGTCGAGGCGGCAAAGGCGGCCGGTCAACTTCTGACCCGCGCCTTTGCACTGACCCCGAACGAGGCCGCCGATGGCTGAGCCTTCCGGGTTGGACTGGCCGGGGCTGATGCGCCTTGGACTCGGAAAACTGGGGCTGCGCCCGGATCAATTCTGGGCGCTGACCCCCATCGAGTTGGCTGTGATGGCCGGGCTGGAAGGGCAACCTGCCACCTGCTTGCGGTCGCGGCTGGAAGAGCTTGCACGCGCGTTCCCTGATGAACCGCGTGCCCCCACTGGAAAGGGCATGTGATGGCTGGATTGGACAGTATCGACAGCTTTGAAGATCAGATCGACGCGCTGGAGGCCGCGCTTGGCGGCGCGCAACAGATGACCGCTGGGTTCATTTTCGAACTGAAGGGCATGCATTCAACGATCTCGGACCTGAGCACAGATGTGAACAAGGTGTCGTCGGGCATTTCGTCCGGGTTGAAGCGCGCCTTCGAAGGGCTGGTTTTTGACGGAATGAAGCTGTCGGACGCGTTGAAAACGGTCGCGAAGTCGATGACGGATGCGGCGTTCAACGCGGCGATCACTCCCGTCACCAACCACTTCGGCGACATCCTTGGGCAGGGGGTGGGCGCGCTGATGAATGGCTTTCTGCCCTTCGCCGACGGCGGCGCCTTCACCCAAGGGCGCGTGATGCCCTTTGCCAAGGGGGGCGTCGTCTCGCAGGCGACCACCTTCCCAATGCGCGGTGGGACGGGCCTAATGGGCGAGGCCGGGCCGGAAGCGATCATGCCACTGAGCCGCGGGGCTGACGGACGCCTGGGCGTACGCGCTGCGGGCGGCGGGGCACCCGTCAACATCACCATGAATATCTCGACCCCGGATGTGGAAAGCTTCCGCCGGTCGCAAAGCCAGATCGCGGCCAATGTCCAACGTGCACTTGCACGTGGGCAACGTCACCGCTGATCGCCTGATTTTACGACCTTAGGAGGGTTCCTCATGTCCTTTCACGAAATCCGCTTCCCGGCCAATCTGAGCTTCGGCTCAGTTGGTGGGCCTGAACGGCGCACTGAAGTTGTGACGTTGGCCAATGGGTTTGAAGAGCGCAACACCCCGTGGGAGCACTCGCGCCGACGCTACGATGCCGGGATCGGCATGCGATCGCTGGACGATGTCGAAACGCTGATTGCTTTCTTTGAAGCGCGGCGTGGACAGTCGCATGCGTTTCGCTGGAAGGATTGGTCGGACTACAAAAGCGGGCTGCCCTCAACGGATATTGCTTTCACTGATCAGATCTTGGGTTGGGGCGATGGTGTGAGAACCGAGTTTCAGCTGATCAAGACCTATCGGTCGGGCACGGATACCTATGATCGTCCGATCCACAAGCCGGTCGAGGGCACCGTAAGGCTGGGCCTGAAGGGCGATCCTCAGATCGAAGGCACGCAATACAGCGTGGACCTGACGACGGGGATGGTAACATTCGCGACGGCGCCGGAGGAGGGTGAAGAGGTCACCGCTGGCTTCGAGTTTGATGTGCCGGTCCGGTTTGACACCGACCGGATTCACACCTCGGTTGCGTCTTTTCAGGCAGGCGATGCTCCAAATGTGCCCGTCGTTGAGGTGCGTGTCTGATGGCGATTTCTACCGAATTTCAGTCCCATCTTGTCGAAGGGATCACAACCATTGCGCGGCTGTGGAAGGTCACGCGGCGCGATGGTGCTGTGCATGGCTTCACCGACCTCGATTTGAACGTGCAGATGGATGGGGTCATCTACAAGGCCGATACCGGCATGACCGCCCATGCGCTGAGCCAAACCACCGGCTTGTCGGTCGACAACACCGAGGCCTTGGGCGTTCTGTCAACAGATGCGATCAGCGAAAAGGACATTCGTGCCGGACGCTATGATGGTGCCGAGGTCGAAGCTTGGCTGGTTAACTGGCGCGATGTCTCGCAACGCTTTCTGCGCTTTCGCGGAACGGTCGGAGAGCTGGCCCGCGAGGCGGGTGGTTTCCGCGCCGAGCTGAACGGGTTGAGCGAAGCCTTGAACCAGCCACAGGGGCGGACGTATCAGTCTCCGTGTTCGGCAGTGCTGGGCGATGGGACATGCCGGTTTGATCTGGAGCAGACCGGGTACTCGGTCGAATTGGATCTGGTCAGCAATGTCGACGAGACAGTTTTTGAATTCGCGGACATGGCGCTTTATCCGGAAGATTGGTTCGTGCGTGGACGCTTCTTGGTGCTCAGTGGTGACGCGGAAGGATTAAGTGGGACCATTAAGAATGATGCTGTGGGCGAAAATGGCGCACGGACCATCGAACTGTGGGCGGCCTTGCGCGCCGAGATGCAGCCGGGGGACCGGGTGCGATTGGAGGCAGGCTGTGACAAGCTGCCCCGGACCTGCCGCAAGAAATTCAACAATTTCCTGAACTTTCGCGGATTTCCCGACATTCCGGGCGAAGACTGGCTGATGTCTTACCCGATCCCGTCTGGCCAGAATGACGGCGGTGACGGGCGCGAGATCTTGGATCTTGATGATGACGATACCGATAACCCGTTCTCGCCAGTGTCTGGTGGCTGATATGGCGCAGACACAGGCAGAGATACTGCAGGAATTGCAGGAATGGCTTGGGACGCCCTACGTACATCAAGCCTCGCAAAAAGGGGCGGGGTGTGACTGTCTCGGGTTGGTGCGTGGGGTTTGGCGGGCCGTGTTGGGGCAGGAACCTGTAGAGGTGCCGCCCTATACCGCCGATTGGTCCGAGACCGATCGGCAAGAAACTCTGTGGCAGGCCGCCCAGTCCCATTTGGTTTCTAAGTCCCCGGAAGATCGGCAACCCGGCGACATCCTGTTGTTTCGGATGCGTTCGGACGCGGTGGCCAAGCATCTTGGTTTTGTCAGCCGCATCGGGCCGACCCCCTCGTTTATCCATGCCTATAGCGGGCATGGGGTCGTCGAAAGCCCGCTTTCGACCCCTTGGGCGCGCCGCATTGTGGCGTGTTTTGAATTTCCTGAAAGGACAAGCTGATGGCGACGATACTTCTTTCTGCCGTAGGTGCTGCGGCTGGTGCCTCGATTGGTGGCGGTGTTCTGGGACTGTCTTCTGTGGTCATCGGCAAGGCGATCGGGGCGACGATCGGCCAGACCATCGACAACCGCATTCTAGGTGCGGGATCCGACCCGATCGAGACAGGGCGCGTGGATCGCCTGCGCATGAGCGGGGCATCCGAAGGCGTGGCAATCCCGATGATCTATGGGCGGGCGCGATTGGGCGGTCAGGTGATCTGGTCCACGCGCTTCAAGGAAAACACCACCACAACCGGGGGCGGTAAAGGGCTGGTTAAACCACCAGAACCCGAGGTCACGACCTATAGCTATTCGATCAGCTTGGCCGTCGCGCTGTGCGAGGGTCAAATCACGCGCGTTGGCCGGATCTGGGCCGATGGCAATGAGATCGAGAAAAGTGATCTGACCATCCGTGTCTACAAAGGCACCGAGGATCAACTGCCCGATCCCAAGATTGAAGCCGTCAAAGGGGCGGGGAAGGCACCAGCCTATCGCGGGGTCGCCTATGTCGTAATCGAGGATCTGGACGTCACGCAATTCGGCAACCGCGTGCCCCAGTTCAGTTTCGAGGTATTCCGCCCCGAACAGCCAAATCAGGACAAAGAGGTCGCGCGCGGCACGCAGGCCGTGGCGTTAATCCCTGGAACAGGGGAATACGCGATGGCGACGTCCAAGGTCCACTATGATGCTGGCCCGGGCGTCAGCGGAGGGTCGAACCAGAACAACCCGTCTGGCAAAACGGATTTTGTGACGTCGTACGACCAGATGCGCGAGGAGATGCCCAACTGCAAAAATACCGCCCTTGTCGTGTCGTGGTTTGGCAATGACCTGCGATGCGGATCGTGTCAGATTCAGCCTCGGGTCGAACAGCAAGACATGGATGGCAAGTCCATGCCGTGGACCGTCAGTGGTGTCGCACGTGCTCAGGCTGGGCTGGTGCCACGTGACGAAGACGACCGCCCGGTTTATGGCGGGACGCCCTCGGATCAGGCGGTGAAAGAAGCCATCGCCCATGCGGCGCAGAATGATCACAAAACCACCTTCTATCCCTTCATTCTGATGGAGCAGATGGAGGGCAATACGCTGTTCGATCCCTGGTCCGCCCAGATCGGACAACCCGCCCTGCCTTGGCGCGGACGGATCACCACCGTGCTTGCGCCGCATCATCCTGGGTCGCCGGATGGGACGTCGGGTGCGGTGTCGCAGGTCGATGCTTTCTTCGGAAGCGCGCAACCCGGTGACTTTACTGTGACGGACGATGGGGTGGACTATACTGGTCCGGCTGAGTTCTCGTATCGCCGTTTCATCCTGCACTATGCGCATCTTTGTGCAGCAGCGGGGGGCGTGGATGCCTTCCTGATCGGCTCCGAGCTGCGCAGCTTGACCCAGATCCGTGGGCCGGGCAACAGTTTTCCGGTTGTCGCACATTTGATGCAACTGGCCGACGACGTGCGCGGTATTCTGGGGGCTGAAACCAAGATCTCGTACGCCGCCGATTGGTCGGAGTATTTCGGCTATCAGCCACAGGACGGGACTGGGGACGTGTTCTTCCACCTCGATCCCCTGTGGAGCCATGACGAGATCGACTTTATCGGGATCGACAACTACATGCCCCTGTCCGATTGGCGTGATGGATTGGACCATGCGGATGCCGGATATGGCGCGATCTATAATCTCGACTACCTCAAAGCCAACATCGAAGGCGGCGAGGGGTTCGATTGGTACTATAAGACACCCGAAGCCCGCGAACTGCAGGTCCGCACGCCGATCACCGATGGCGCCTATGGCGAGGATTGGGTCTATCGTCATAAAGACCTGCGCGGATGGTGGGAGAACTCGCACCATAACCGCGTGGGGGGCGTGCGCGATGTGACGCCGACGGATTGGTTGCCCGGATCAAAGCCCTTCTGGTTTACAGAGATCGGATGTGCAGCCATCGACAAGGGCACCAACCAGCCGAACAAGTTCCTCGATCCCAAAAGCTCGGAAAGCTCGCTGCCGCGCTACTCAAGCGGGCGGCGCGATGACCTGATGCAGGCGCAGTATCTGCGGGCCATGTATGACTATTGGGGAGAGGCAGTGAATAACCCCACCCATAGTGCAACCGGCATACAGATGCTGAATATGAGCCGCGCTCATGTCTGGGCATGGGATACGCGTCCCTTCCCGCAATTCCCCAACCGGAAGGGATTATGGAGCGATGGCGCGAATTATGAGCGCGGGCATTGGTTGAACGGACGCGCGTCGTCGCGGTCGCTGGCCTCGGTGGTCAGTGAGATCTGCGAGCGCTCTGGCGTGACCCGTTATGATGTGTCCAAGCTCTATGGTTTGGTGCGTGGCTATGTAGTGGACCAGATCAGTGGGGCGCGGGCAGCCCTGCAACCGTTGATGCTGGCCTATGGGTTCGAGGTGTCTGAACGCGAAGGCGTCCTGATCTTTGCCTCGCGCACTGGTCGGCCCGACCACATCTTGGACCCCGAAAAAATGGCGCTGTCACCTGACCGCGACACAACGCTTGAACGCATCCGCGCGCCCGAAGCCGAGATCGCCGGGCGGGTTCGCCTGAACTATATCGAAAGCGGCGGAGATTATGACATTCGTGCGGTCGAGGCGATCTTCCCGGATGAAACCAGCTATTCGGTGTCCACATCCGAGATTCCGCTGATCCTGACCCGGGCCGAGGCGCGCGCCATCACCGAACGCTGGCTCTCTGAGGCCCGCGTCGCACGAGATAGCGCCAGCTTTGCGTTGCCGCCGTCGGAACTGTCCAAAGGGGCAGGGGATGTACTGAAGCTGGAAACCGACGCCGGGACCGAGCATTTCCGCGTGGACCATGTCGAGCACGCAGGTGTGCAGAACATTCGCGCCGTGCGGGTCGAGCCGGGTCTGTTCCTGCCGTCAGACAGCGTTGATCCGGCGCCTGCTGTGAAACCCTATATAGCGGCCGGCCCAGTCTTCCCCATCTTCATGGATCTACCCTTGCTGACCGGAGAGGAAGTACCCCATGCACCGCACGTGGCGGTCACGGCCGAGCCTTGGCCGGGTAAGGTTGCGATCTATCGCTCGGCCAGTGACAATGGCTATCGCCGGATTGATCGGGTGACGGCGCGCTCGATCATTGGAGTCACGGAAACCGAACTGATGGCTGCGCCAGCGGGCGTGTTGGACCGTGGCCCTGCATTGCGTGTGAAACTGTCTACGCCTGATACGCTGTTCTCGGTATCTGCTGACGATCTGCTGAACGGGGCCAATGTACTGGCAATCGGTGACGGTACCCCTGAAAACTGGGAGATCCTGCAATTTGCCACAGCGGACCTCGTGGGCGAACAAACCTACGATCTAGGCCTGCGTCTGCGGGGACAACTGGGCACGGACGCCACCATGCCATCATCTTGGCCAGTTGGCAGCTATGTTGTCCTGCTGGATGGTGCGCAGGAACAGATCCCTCTGGCATCCTCTGCCCGTGGCCTGAACCGTCACTATCGCATCGGGCCAGCACGAAAGTCTTATACGGACGAAAGCTATGTGCATCTGGTGCAGGGTTTCAACGGTATCGGATTGCGTCCCTATGCCCCTGCGCATCTGACCGCTCTTGATGAAAACGGTGATCACCAGTTCAGCTGGATCCGCCGCACGAGGATCGACGGGGACCCCTGGGGCGAGACCGAGGTGCCGCTGGGCGAGACCGACGAGCGCTATCGCCTACGGATCCGTGACGGCGCTACCGTGCTGCGTGAGATCGACGTTCTCAGCCCCAGTTGGAGCTACATTGCCGCGCTGCGTAGCGCGGATATGGTGACCGGCAGCTATACGGTTGAAGTTGCGCAGAAATCCGAGAGGTTCGGGCCCGGTCCATATGCGCAGTTGCAGGTGACGCTCTAAATGCGGCGGGTACTGCCCGGTGATGCAATGGCCGCGGCCTGTGCGCTTCTGGCGCTTGGGCCGCACCGACGACCCGGTGCCATGCTCGCGATGCTACAGCGTGCCGATGCGGCGGATCGATATCGTCGGGCGCTGGGCCGGGTGCATCCGCGCTGGGGGAATGGAAGTCTGGGATCGGTTGCCATGTCCCTGCCGCGACAGGCCGAACCCTTCCACGATGATCCGGATTATCTGGATTGTCTTCTGACGGTCTACGCGGCGCTGAAAGCGCGCCACAAACGTCTTACCCGGCGGCGCAGCTAACACATTTCGGGGCGGTGGGGTCCAGATCCAACCGCCCCTTCGCGATCTCTTCTCCGCAATCCTCGCAATAGCCGAACTCGTCTTCGTCAATCCGAGCCAAGGCAGCCATAATCCGTTGGCGCTGGGCGGTGCGCCGGGTCTGTGTGGCTTTGGCCATTGCCTGATTTTGCAACGCATCCATCCGCGACAACCGCCCGATCGCCTGCTGATCCAGCGTCACCACCTTCTGTCCCTCGGCGCCACGCGCGTCGTCACGGTCAAGCTCGGCCAGTTCAGCCAGCAATCGCTCTTTGAATTTAGCAAGGTCATCTGGGGTCACGAGAAATTCAGGCGCTTTCCTGCTTTGCTTTTTTGAAATTCAAGCCTATCTGGTGTATCCTAGCCGTGCAACGCAGGAGACATCATGGCCGAGAAACGCGCAGTCCTTACCCGGATTGATCCGGTTTGGGATCGGATCACCGACGAAGCCAAGCAAGCCATTTCCGAAGAACCGCTTCTGGGCGGTCTGATTGGCGCCTGTGTGCTGCATCATAAAACGCTGGAAAAGGCGCTGTCCTATCGCTTTGCAGCCAAGCTTAGCTCGAACGAGATGAGCATGGTGCTGCTCCGTGAAATCGCGGACGAAGCCTATGATAGCTGCGCCGAACTGGCCGAGGCGGCGCGCGCCGACATTACCGCCGTTCTGGATCGTGACCCGGCGTGCCACCGCATGTTGCAGCCGGTCCTGTACTTCAAGGGCTTCCAAGCGATGCAGGCCTATCGTCTGGCGCACTACCTGTGGAAGGAAGGACGCAAGGACCTGTCCTATTTCATCCAGATGCGCTGCTCTGAGGTCTACGGGATCGACATCCACCCCGGCGCGCGGATTGGCCGTGGCATTATGATCGACCACGCGCATTCCATCGTGATCGGCGAAACCGCAGTCGTGGGCGACAATGTCTCGATGTTGCACTCGGTGACGCTGGGCGGAACCGGCAAAGAAGACGAGGATCGTCACCCCAAAATCGGCGACGGTGTATTGATCGGGGCCGGCGCCAAGGTTCTGGGCAACATCAAGGTCGGGGACTGCTCGCGTATCGCGGCCGGCTCGGTCGTGTTGGAAGAGATTCCCTGCAACGTCACCGTGGCTGGCGTGCCCGCCACGATCGTGGGCGAGGCTGGATGTGATTGCCCGTCGGTCGAAATGGATCAGACGCTTATCCAATAAGTGGAATGACGCCGGTGGTTCCGCAGGCCATCGGCGGATTTCCGCAAATTTGCGCTAAATCAATGTAATACCGTAGAAGTTTCATCTAAAGAAGCCGGGTGATAACCTGGGAGACCCCGAAGATGAAGCAAATCTGGCTTGCCACCGTGGTGGCGTTTTCTGCAGTGTTTCTTGTAGCAGTGGCCGGTTAATCGTTGTGAAGACGACCTGAACCACGGGTCCAATCAGCACAACACTCAGAGGCAGAAAAGAAAGGCCGCATAGACGGTCAAAAGACAAAAAGGGCGACGCATCTGCGCCGCCCTTTTGTGTGTCTGAGGGGAATTAGGCCGACAGCTGGTCGAAGGCTTCCATGGCGCGTGCGCCATACATATAGCCGGGGCCACCGCCCATCAGGATCGCAACAGCGACGGTCTCGGCCATCTCTTCGCGGGTGACACCTGCTTTGATGGCCGCGCGGACGTGGAAGCCGATGCAGTCGTTGCACTGTTTGGCGATGCCGATGGCGATGCACTGCAGCTCTTTGTCTTTCACCGACAACGCACCGTCCACCAACGCGGCCTTGTGCATGGCGCGGAAGCCATTGGCGCCGTCTGCGTGTGCAGCGGCAAAGGATTTAGTGTTTTTGGTGGTGTCGTCCAGCAGGGCTTTGAAGTCCATGAAGTCTCTCCGAAATTGACTGTTCGGAAAAGCAAATGGCCCAAGGCGAGCTGTCCCGCCTTGAGCCATGTCAATAAATTCGCGATTGCGAATGCTTATGCCAGCATCGACATCGGGTTTTCCAGATTGTCGACGATTGCTTGCAGCAGGTTCGCACCCACGGCGCCATCAATCACACGGTGATCGACCGACATGGTGACGCTCATCACCGTTGCCGTGGTCAGTTCACCATCCGCACCAACGACAGGTTTCTTCACCCCTGCGCCAACGGCTAGGATGCCTGCATGCGGCGGGTTCACGATGGCGTCGAAATTGTCGATGCCAAACATGCCCAGGTTCGAGATCGCAAAGCTGCCGCCCTGATACTCGGTTGGGGCCAGCTTGCGTTCACGGGCACGCGACGCCAGATCTTTCATCTGGGTCGACAGGCTCGATAGCGATTTCTGATCGGCATCCTGCAGAACCGGCGTGAACAGACCACCTTCGATCGCAACTGCAACCGCCACGTCCGAGGCCTTCATCTGCAGCACACGGTCGCCCGCCCAAACGGCGTTGGCTTCCGGCACGGCTTGCAGCGCGTTTGCCACGGCCTTGATGATGAAGTCGTTGACCGACAGTTTCACGCCACGCGCTTCCAGCTGTTTGTTCAGCTGGCTGCGGAAGGCTAGAAGGGCGTCCAGCTTGATGTCGCGGCGCAGATAGAAATGCGGGATGGTCTGCTTGGCTTCCGACAGACGGGCGGCAATGGTCTTGCGCATCCCGTCGAGGGTGATTTCCTCGTACTCGCGGTCCTGATACATGGCAGCCACCATATCGGCCGAGGGGCCAGTAGGAGCCGTCGCAGCCGCAGGTGCCGCAGCCGGAGCAGCAGCGGCAGGCGCCGCTTTCGGAGCTGCCGTTGCATTTTCCACATCCGCTTTCACGATCCGGCCCTTCGGGCCCGAGCCAGTGATCTGCGTAAGATCCAGACCCTTGTCTGCCGCGATGCGACGGGCGAGGGGCGAGGCGAAAATGCGTGTTCCATCAGCGGCTTGCGGGGCAGGGGCCGCAGGTGCAGCAG
>CALJDH010000275.1 GCA_938023895.1 uncultured Aliiroseovarius sp. | reverse complement strand
GAAAAAAGGACTTTAACTCGACGGAAACCGACGTATATTTGCGCCCATGAACACGCAGACCCATATCGCTTTCCGCCCCGCACTGGGCCTTCTGCTACTGCTTAGCCGCCTCTGAGCGTGCCGTTTTGGCGCGACCGCTCAGGGGTACCGCCAACCGCGCCACGAACCGGCCCTAACCTTGTGGGCCACTAAGGCTAAGAACTTATATCTAAAGAGACTAAGACAATGACCAATCCCTCGGATCACGTGTTGATTTTCGACACCACTTTGCGTGACGGTGAACAAAGCCCCGGCGCGACCATGACCCATGACGAAAAGCTCGAGATCGCCGAGATGCTGGACGAGATGGGCGTGGACATCATCGAGGCTGGCTTCCCGATTGCGTCGGAAGGCGATTTTGCCGCTGTGTCCGAAATTGCTGAGCGTTCCAAGAATTCGATGATCTGTGGCCTGAGCCGCGCGAACTTCAAAGACATTGATCGTTGTGCCGAAGCGGTGCGCAAGGCCGCCAAGCCGCGCATTCACACCTTCATCGGCACCTCGCCCCTGCACCGCGCCATTCCGAACCTGACCCAGGACGAAATGGCCGACCTGATCCACGAAACGGTCAGCCACGCGCGCAACTTGGTGGACAACGTACAGTGGTCGCCGATGGACGCGACGCGGACGGAACATGACTATCTCTGCCGCGTGATCGAGATCGCGATCAAGGCGGGCGCCACGACGATCAACATTCCCGATACGGTGGGCTATACCGCCCCGCGCGAAAGCGCAGATCTGATCCGCATGCTGATCGAACGCGTGCCGGGTGCCGACGAGATCGTCTTCGCCACCCACTGTCACAACGACTTGGGCATGGCGACCGCGAACGCCCTGGCCGCTGTGGAGGCGGGTGCGCGTCAGATCGAATGCACCATCAACGGCTTGGGTGAACGGGCTGGCAATACCGCGCTGGAAGAGGTCGTGATGGCCCTGAAAGTGCGCAACGACATTATGCCGTACTCGACCAGCATCGACACCACCAAGATCATGAACATCTCGCGTCGCGTGGCGCAGGTGTCGGGTTTTGCGGTGCAGTACAACAAGGCCATCGTGGGCAAGAACGCATTCGCCCATGAAAGCGGCATCCATCAGGACGGCATGCTGAAGAACCCGGAAAACTTCGAGATCATGCGTCCTGAAGACATCGGTCTGGCCGGGACGTCCTTGCCTTTGGGCAAGCACTCGGGCCGGGCAGCGTTGAAAGCCAAGCTGAACGATCTGGGCTTTGACGTTGGTGACAACCAGTTGAAGGACGTCTTCGTACGCTTCAAGGAACTGGCCGACACCAAGAAAGAGGTGTTCGACGAGGATATCGTCGCTCTGATGACCGACGGTACCGATGACGCCAATGACCAGCTGCAGGTGAAATCCTTGCGGGTGATTGCCGGCGGCGAGGAAAAGAATACCGCCGATCTGACCATGACTGTGAACGGGGTCGAGCACAAAGTGACCTCGGAAGGGGATGGCCCCGTGGATGCGGCGTTCAACTGCGTGAAGATGATCTTCCCGCACGAAGCACGTCTGCAGCTGTACCAAGTTCATGCTGTGACTGAAGGCACCGATGCGCAGGCGACGGTCTCGGTCCGGATGGAAGAGAACGGCAAGATCGTGACCGGCCAGTCTTCGCACACCGATACGATCCTGGCGTCAGTCCGGGCTTACGTAAACGCGCTGAACAACCTGATCACGCGTCGCGAAAAGACCAAGCCCGAGGGCGTCTGATCTGAAACAAGGTGCGGGCAAAGCAATTTGCCCGCATTTTTACATTTGGTTCGAAAAGTGAAAGTTTCGTGCCGCTTTTCCGGGCGTTCTTTCTCCAATTGTTCGAATTTTTCCGTCCTTGGCGATAAGCCGCTCGCCCGTTTGTATTAGGGCTTTCACCACAGGGCTTAGAGGCTTATATATCCACCGGTCTGCATCCTTCGGGAGTCGCGGGCGCAACGGGGATAAGAACGGGATAGGCATTCAAATGGCAGGGTTTTCGAGATTGTTTTCGTCGGACATGGCGATTGACCTTGGGACCGCGAATACGCTGGTCTACGTAAAGGGCAAGGGCGTCATTCTGAACGAGCCCTCGGTGGTCGCCTATCATGTCAAAGACGGTGTGAAGAAAGTGCTGGCCGTCGGCGAAGACGCCAAGCTGATGCTTGGCCGGACGCCCGGCTCGATCGAAGCGATCCGCCCGATGCGCGAAGGTGTTATTGCCGATTTCGATAGCGCGGAAGAGATGATCAAGAACTTCATCCGCAAAGTGCACAAGCGCACGACATTCTCGAAGCCAAAAATCATCGTTTGCGTGCCTCACGGCGCGACCCCGGTCGAAAAGCGTGCCATTCGTCAGTCGGTTCTGTCGGCCGGTGCACGCCGCGCCGGTCTGGTGGCCGAACCCATCGCCGCTGCCATCGGGGCAGGCATGCCGATCACTGATCCGACCGGTAACATGGTTGTCGACATTGGCGGCGGGACGACCGAAGTGGCGGTCCTGTCGCTGGGCGACATCGTTTATGCGCGTTCGGTGCGCGTGGGTGGGGACCGGATGGATGACGCGATCATCAGCTATCTGCGCCGCCAACAGAATATACTGGTGGGCGAAACCACCGCAGAACGCATCAAGACCACCATCGGCACCGCACGGATGCCCGATGACGGTCGTGGTACCTCGCTTATGATCCGCGGGCGGGATCTGCTGAATGGCGTTCCGAAAGAAACCGAGATCAATCAGGCGCAGGTCGCCGAGGCGTTGGCCGAACCGGTGCAGCAGATCTGCGAAGCCGTGATGACCGCGCTTGAAGCTACGCCGCCCGATCTGGCGGCTGACATCGTCGACCGTGGCGTTATGCTGACCGGTGGCGGCGCGCTGCTGGGTGAGCTGGATCTTGCCCTGCGCGAGCAGACCGGCTTGTCGATTTCGGTCGCGGATGAAAGCCTGAACTGCGTGGCGCTGGGCACCGGCAAGGCGCTGGAATTTGAAAAGCAGCTGCGCCACGTCATCGACTACGACAGCTGATCGGGTCTGCCCCGCCGGTGGGGCGCGCCCGTCGGGTAACCGGAGGCCAGATTGGCACGCAAACCGAACCAGACCGAGGAATACGGCCGTCCGCTGCGCAGGCTTTTTGTCGGCATTCTGATGCTGTGCCTGTTTCTGGTCTTTCTGGTCTGGCGGATTGACAGCCCTCGGGTCGAACGCTTTCGGGCAAACCTGATCGACACGGTTGTGCCCAGCTTTGATTGGGCGATGGTGCCGGTGACCAAGCTGGTCGGGATGGTCGAAGACTTCCAGTCTTACCAACGCATCTATGAACAAAATCAGGAATTGCGCCGCGAGCTGCAGCAGATGAAGGCGTGGAAAGAAGCCGCCCTTCAGCTGGAGCAGGAAAACGCCCAGCTACTGAACCTGAACAACGTGCGTCTGGATGCGCAGCTCTCCTATGTTACTGGCGTTGTGCTGGCGGACAGTGGTTCACCCTTCCGGCAGTCGGTGCTTTTGAACATCGGCACCCGCGACGGGCTGGTCGATGGCTGGGCAGCGACCGATGGTCTGGGGCTGGCCGGGCGGATTGCAGGCGTGGGCAAAAGCACCAGCCGCGTGATTCTGCTGACCGACAGCAACAGCCGCATTCCGATCACGGTACAGCCCTCGGGCCAAGATGCGCTGCTGGTTGGCGACAACTCGGCCGCTCCGCCGATCGAATTTCTTGAAAGCCCCGAAAAGGTCCGGCCCGGCGACCGCGTGGTGTCGTCTGGCGACGGGGGCGTATTCCCGGCAGGGCTTTTGGTCGGGCATGTGGCCATGGGCACCGACCGACGCCTGCGCGTCCGATTGGCTGCGGATTATGAACGGCTTCAGTTCCTGCGCGTGTTGCGCAGCCACCCCGGCGAAATGGTCGAGGGCGAGGGCAGCCTGATCGTCGCCACACCAGCCTTACCGCCCGAACCGGTCGATGCTGCCCCCGAGGACGGAGGGCAGGGCGAATGACAGACCGCATCACGCTTCTGCGCTGGGCCTTCTGGGGGCTGCTCGTCGCGATCTCGGCGGGTCTTTTGTTCGTGAAAATGCTGCCGCTGGACCTTAGCGCCGGGCGCTTCCCCGGTCCTGACATCTTCATGGCGGTCGTGGTCGCATGGATGCTGCGCCGTCCCGACTATGTCCCCATCCTGTTGGTGGCCGCGCTGATCTTTCTGACCGACCTTCTGTACCAAGACATCCCCGCCGTGGGCGCCCTGATGGCGGTGATCGGGCTTGAGGTTCTGCGTCGGCGCGAACCCGGCCTGCGCGAGCAGTCCTTTGTGGTCGAATGGGGCGTCGTCGCTGCTGTCCTGCTGGCAATGCTGCTGGCCGAGCGGATTTTTCTGGCGATTTTCTTTGTCGACCAGATCCCCTTTGGCCGCGCCTTGTTGCAGTTTGTCAGCACCGTCGCGATTTATCCGGCGGTGGTCTTCACCTCGGTCTTTGTGTTGGGGGTCGTGAAACTGCAACCCGGCGACGATCCGATGCGGAGTCAGGCAGCATGAAGCGCTCCCCTCAAGATACCGAGGCAAGCGCCCGCAAGATCACCCGGCGGGGATTGTTCCTTGGCGGGCTTCAGGTCTCGTTCGCGGCGATGCTGGTAGGGCGGATGCGGTATATGCAGGTCGAACAGGCCGATGAATACCGCGATCTGGCGGAAGAAAACCGCGTGAAGTTCTCGCTTCTACCGCCGGCCCGTGGGCTTATTTATGACCGCAATGGCGTGTTGATCGCGGGAAATGAACAGAACTATCGTATCGTCATCGTACGCGAGGATGCAGATGACCCCGAAGCGGTGCTGAACCGTTTGCGCAAGATCGTTTGGCTGGACGATGCAGACATAAAACGCACTTTGGATGAAATGCGCCGCCGTAGCGCCTTTGTGCCGGTGACCGTTGCTGACCGCGTCGCGTGGGAAGACGTGGCCGAGGTCGCCGTGAACGCCCCTGCGCTGCCCGGCATCACGGCCGAGGTCGGCCTGTCGCGCAGCTATCCGCGCGCGGATGATTTTGCCCATGTGATTGGCTATGTGGGTCCCGTGTCGGACTATGACCTGTCCAAGCTTGAAGACCCTGATCCCCTTCTGCAAATCCCGCGTTTCCAAATCGGCAAAAGCGGTGTTGAAGCGAAGATGGAGCTGGATCTGCGCGGATCCGCTGGCACGCGCGAGGTCGAGGTCAACGCCGTCGGCCGCGAAATGCGCGAGCTTGGCCGCGAAGAAGGCCGCGCGGGCGACAACATCCAGCTGAGCGTGGATGCCGACCTGCAGGCCTATGTCCAAGCGCGACTGGCGGGCGAAAGCGCCGCTGCGGTCGTGATGGACACCCAGACGGGGGATGTGCTGGCCATCGGCTCGGCGCCCACGTTTGATCCCAATAAGTTCGTGCGCGGAATCTCCAGCAAGGACTACAGCGCGCTTCTGAACGACAAATACCGCCCGCTGGCGGCAAAGCCCGCGCAGGGCACCTATCCGCCCGGATCGACCTTCAAGATGGTCACCGCCTTGGCCGCGCTGGAAGAAGGCGTGATCGACCCCGGTGAAACCATTAAATGCTGGGGTCATATCGAAGTGCACAAGCGCAGGTTCCACTGTTGGAAACGCGGCGGGCACGGGCCGGTCGATCTGGCGAAAAGCCTGCGCGAAAGCTGTGACATCTATTACTACGATATCGCCCAACGCGTCGGGATCGAGAAGATCGCCGAAATGGCCCGCAAGCTGGGGCTGGGCGAACGCCATGATTTGCCGCTGTCTGCAATCGCGCAGGGCCTCATCCCGACCAAGGCGTGGAAGCGCGAAGCACGGGGGGCGGACTGGGTGATCGGTGACAGCCTGAATGCGGGCATCGGGCAGGGCTTCGTTCTGGCCTCACCCTTGCAACTGACGGTGATGACCGCGCGTCTGGCAACCGGACAGGCGATCTATCCGCGGCTTGTGCGCTCGGTCAACGGGGTCGAGACACCGGTCCGCAATGACGGCCCGCTCGAGATCAGCACCAGCAATTTGAATGCTATCCGTGATGGGATGTACGAGGTCGTGAACGCAAGGCGAGGTACGGCGGGACGCTCGAAGATCGTGGGGGACGACCTGCGCATGGCAGGTAAAACCGGCACCAGTCAAGTCCGCAACATCACTGCCGCCGAACGCGCGCGCGGGGTGTTCCGCAACGAGGACCTGCCGTGGGAGCGGCGCGACCACGCACTGTTCGTCTGCTATGCACCACATGACAACCCGCGCTATGCGGTGACCGTCGTGGTCGAACATGGCGGCGGCGGATCCAAGGCCGCGGCCCCGATTGCCCGGGACGTGATGTTGCAAGCTTTCTACAAGGGCAAGCCCCCGCTCGAGGCCTATCCCTCCAATCAGCGCGGCACGATCCAAACCCGCCAACGCGACATCGAAGAGATGCTCGAGATGCCGCATGACGAACGCGTGAAAGCCGCCGAGGGTCGGGCATGAGTTATCTTGAGTATAACGTCAAAACTGTCCCCACCGGATTGCGCAAGGTGCTCCATCTGAACTGGTCGCTGGTGCTGCTGCTGATCGCGGTGGCCAGCGTCGGCTTCCTGATGCTGTTCTCTGTCGCGGGCGGCAAGATGGACCCGTGGGCGATGGCTCAGATGAAGCGCTTCGCCCTTGGCATGTTCCTGATGTTCGTGATCGCCATGGTGCCCATCTGGTTCTGGCGCAACATGGCCGGGGTGGGGTATCTGCTGTCGCTGGTCCTGCTGGTTCTGGTCGAGGTCATGGGCTCGGTCGGCATGGGCGCACAGCGCTGGATCGACCTTGGCTTCATGCGCCTGCAGCCGTCCGAGCTGATGAAGATCACCTTGGTGATGATGCTGGCGGCCTATTACGATTGGCTGGATATCAAGAAGGTCTCGCGCCCGCTGTGGGTGCTGATCCCGGTGATACTGATCATGCTGCCGACCTTCCTGGTGCTGCGCCAACCGGACCTCGGCACCTCGATCCTTCTGGTGACGGGTGGCGGAGTGATCATGTTTCTGGCAGGCGTCAGCCTGTGGTATTTCGGGGCGGTCATTGCTTCGGGCGTGGGGCTGGTTACGTCGGTCTTCATGTCGCGTGGGACAGAATGGCAGCTTCTGAAAAACTATCAATACCGCCGGATCGATACGTTTCTTGACCCTTCCTCGGACCCACTGGGGGCGGGCTATCACATCACCCAGTCTAAGATTGCGCTGGGGTCCGGCGGCTGGACCGGGCGGGGCTTCATGCAGGGCACCCAGTCGCGCCTGAACTTCCTGCCGGAAAAACACACCGACTTCATCTTCACCACGCTGGCTGAGGAATTCGGCTTTCTAGGTGGTGCGTCTTTGCTCACGCTCTACGTGCTGATCTTGATCTTCTGCGCCGTGTCGGCTTTCCAGAACAAGGACCGTTTCAGCTCGCTTCTGATCCTTGGAATTTCCGTCACCTTCTTCTTGTTCTTTGCCGTGAACATGTCCATGGTGATGGGCCTTGCCCCGGTGGTCGGGGTGCCTTTGCCGATGGTCAGCTATGGTGGGTCCGCCATGTTGATTTTGCTGGTCGGATTCGGTTTGGTCCAAAGCGCACATGTGCACAGAGCGAGACAAAAGTGATGCCCATCAACGTCCTGTATGCCGGTAATCCCAAACGCTGGGATGTCTATCACCGCGAGATCAACAAAGCGCTTGACGAGATCCAGATCGAGGCGACGCTGTCCTGCGATCTGCCTGCCGATCAAGTGGATTACATCGTCTATGATCCCAACAGCGCGCTTCAGGATTTCACGCCTTTCACCCGCGCCAAAGCGGTGCTGGGTCTGTGGGCCGGGGTCGAACGGATCGTCTACAATCCGACACTGACCCAACCTTATGCGCGCATGGTGGATCAGGGTCTAAGCGAAGGCATGACCGAATGGGTCGTGGGCCACGTGCTGCGTCACCATCTGGAGATGGATCAGGATATCCACAACACCACCCCTGCCTGGGGGCGTCTTGCCCCACCTCTGGCCCGCGATCGACGCGTCGGCATTCTGGGGTTGGGAGAGCTGGGGCGCGTCTGTGCCAAGGCGCTGACCGATCTGAACTTCCCCGTGTCCGGCTGGAGTCGTGGGGTCAAGTCCATCGACGGCGTGACCTGTCTGCATGGCGATGAAGGATTGGAACAGGTGCTGCGCAACTCGGACATTCTGGTCCTGCTGCTGCCCGCCACCAAAGCGACCGAGAACGTCCTGAACGCCGAACGGATCGCGATGCTGCCCGAAGGTGCCGTGATCATCAATCCGGGCCGTGGCCCGCTGATTGACGATGCCGCCCTGTTGGACGCGCTGGATCGTGGTCACATTGCCCATGCAACGCTAGATGTGTTCCGCATCGAACCCCTGCCGAATGACGATCCCTATTGGACCCATCCGAAGGTGACGGTCACACCGCATATCGCCTCGGACACACGCCCAGATACAGCGGCAAAAGTGATCGCGGAAAATATCCGCCGTGGCGAGGCGAAAGAACCATTCCTGCATCTGGTCGATAAAAAAGCGGGCTACTAAACCCGCATTTTCTTGTTGAAAATATCCTGGGGTGAATGCGCGCAGCGCAGAGGGGCAACGCCCCTTCAGGCTCACGACGTGAGCCACCTTCGCCCTAGAACTCCATCCAGATCGTGACCGGTCCGTCATTCACCAGAGCGACCTTCATGTCCGCACCAAAGAGTCCCTGCGCGACCTCGATTCCATGCCCGCGCAATTGGTCTGCGAAGTATTCATACAGCCGCTCACCTTCGTCCGGACGCGCCGCCGTTGAAAATCCCGGACGGTTCCCGCGCGATGTGTCGGCGGCCAGCGTGAACTGGCTGACCACCAGTGCCGCGCCACCTGTGTCCACCACCGACCGGTTCATCTTGTCCGCGTCATCTTTGAAGATCCGCAGCTTCGAAATCTTGGCCGCCAGCGTGTTGGCATTCGCCTCGGTGTCACCCTCCATCGCGCAGACCAGAACCAGAAGGCCGGGGCCGATTTCGCCGACGATTTCACTGTCAACGCGGACGGCAGCTTCGCTGACGCGTTGGATCAAAGCTCTCATTCTCTGTCCTTTCCATGCCAATGCACCCATTCCTCCAAATCCGCCCGTTCGGTGCGGAAGCTGTTGGCGGGGTGCTCCTCGTCGCTCAATCCAAAAGCAATGCCACACAGGATCACGCGATCTTCGGGAAGATTAAACCAGTCGCGCAGGAAGGGCGCGAAGGCGGCGACGGCGGCTTGTGGGATTGTTGCGACACCTTGGGTCGTGGCGGCAAGACAGAACCCGGTCACAAAGCCCCCGCAATCCAAATAAGCATAGGGGCCAAGCTCTGCAGGTGCCGTGATCAGCGCGATATGCGGCGCGCCGAAGAAGCGGAAGTTCTCTAGCATCTGCCGACCCGAGGCTGCGCGATCCCCCGGTGTGACACCCACGCTTTTGTAAAGCTGCAAGCCACAGGTCTTGCGGCGACGCTGGTGCAGGCCAGTGTAGGCGCTGGGCCAGTCGACGTCCGGCGTCTGCGCAGCTTCCATCGCATGAGCATAGAAGGCGTCGCGCAGCCGGTCGGTCTCAGCCGCGGTGGTCACGTCGACCTGCCACGGCTGGGCGTTACACCAGCTTGGCACCTTCTGGGCCGCGAGGAGCATCTGCTCGATCACCGGTGCGGGGATCGGATCCGGGCGGAAGGCGCGGCAGGAATGACGGGCACCAAGAAGCGCGTCGAGTTGGTCGGGGGTCATCGGTTAACCTCTATTGGCTTTGTGCCGACAGATAGCCGATCACGCCCGCCACGATCAGCCCCAAAATCACCGCAAAGGTGATCTTCCAGACCGAGTAGGGGCGTTCCCCCTGCACGCGCCCGTTTTGCCCGTTCACCACGAAACGATAGGTCTTGCCGCGATACTTATAGGCGGCCAACCAGACCGGCAGCAGGATGTGCTTGAAGGTCAGGTCAGACATGTCCGTGTCCATCGAGCTGACGCGCTGACGGTCCCCACCAATATCAAACTTCACATCGCGCAGGATGACGCGGTTCATATAGTCACGCGCCTCGTCAAAGCCTTCGTCCAGCTCGACGGTGTATCCCTCGGCGCGAAAGCCCGCCAGAAACTCGGGGCGATAGGGCTCCAGTCGCGACAGATCCCACGGTTCCAGTGCGTTGGTATATTTCTTCGGCAGGCCTTTCGAGGCCAGCACCAGCACATCATCAAAGAACCGCGCCACCCGGCCCGAGACCGAGGTCCACCGGACGTGCTTGGTTGTGCGCTCCTCCCGCTCGCCGTTCACCATGACGGTGCGGGTGCGCTCGTGCTCGGTCCCGCGCTGGCCGGTGTAGCGCGTCTTGGTGTCCGCATCGAAGGTCCAATAGGGCACATAAATGCCGGTCATCTTGCGCCCCTTGCGGGCGTATTCCTGCAACCCGTTTGGCGCAAACCACAGGCGGCCCAGCCAATCGCTCATGGCCTTGTGGGCCTCGCGCTCTTCGATCACGAACGGGGCGAGACCTTTGGGTTTGATGTGCCGATGCGTGCCGGTATCCGTAACTACAGGCGTGGCACAGAACGGGCATTCGGCGGCATGGGTCGCGCTATCGAATTCAAATTGCGCGGCACAGTTGGGGCAGCTGACCACTCGGGTTTCTTCCATCTCGTGATCCGGAAGATCAGCGGACAGTGCGCGCTTCAGGTCCAACTCGCGAATGACGGGCTGGGCGGGTTGGCGATCCTCGATCGGCGCCTTGAAGCCGCAATGGTCACAGGTCAGTTGATTGTGCTCGGGATCAAATCGCAGATCCGCCCCGCATTGGTCGCAGGGAAAACGATGTTCCTCGATAGGCGATTGAGTGTCTTCGCGCGGATAGGCCATCCGGAGTCCTTAGAGATATTTGTGCAGCACTTTCGGGACCATGATGCGCAGCGCGTTATCCTTCAAGCCGAAATGCCGCCAGATGTGAAATGCCGCATGGGCCAGAATTAGGATGATGAACGCGTCAAAGGCGATCTCGTGAACTTCCTCGGCGATCTTGTGCAGCCCTTTGGGCGCGTTGCCCGGGTTGATCTGCACAAGCCCGAAAGCCCGGATCGCAAAGGGCGCGGCAAGGCCTGCAAAGGCGCCGGTGGCGACCGTCACAGGTAAGCCGATTTGTAGCACCTTGTGTGACAGCGCGTGGAACTGCTTGCCCCAGCCGGGCAGCTTTGGCCCGGCCCGGCCTGCCAACCCTTTTGACAGGTACATGCCAAGCCAGATCGCGGCCACCAGCGCCAGCAGGATGCCCATGCCCGAATGGGTGGCCAGACCAAGCCCCGGATTGCCCCGTATTTCCTCGGGTTCGACAAGGAAGAAATACAGGATCAACCCGAAGGCCAGCCAATGCAGCCATTTAATAGTCGTGCGACGGTTCACAGGTCAGGCACCCGGCGGAGGCGGCGGCAAGATGGTGAAAAGCTGGGCCAGCTCGGCCACATCTTCGGCGCGCATCCAGCCGTCTTGGCCGGGGGTCCAGACATGGCTGTCGCGAGTCAGGCTGCCTGCCGTCGCCATGCGCCCCATCGCGGCCCTGGAAAATGGGCCTTTGATTTCGCCGTTCTCGGCCACATGCCAGACATGCTCCACTGGCGGCGGGGGCGGCGGCGTTTGTGCGTGCGCAGTCGGAGCGGCAGGTGCCGCGCCCCACGGGCCGGATTGCATCTGGCCTGCCATGCCCATGCCCATCGCGGCCCCCATACCAGCACCCATCGATGATGCCATGGCCGAGTTCTCGGACCCCATCGCCTCGGCTGCGTTGAACTTCATGTAGTTGTCCAGATTGCCCGCAATCCCCATCGAGGTGCGTTTGTCCAACACCTCTTCCACGGCCGGGGGCAACGAGATGTTTTCGATATAGAATTCAGGGATCGACAGCCCGTATTCGGCCACGATGCCCGAGATCTCGGTGGCGACGATCTTGCCCAGATCGGCGGTGTTGGCGGCCATGTCCAGAACAGGAATGCCCGCGCCCGCGATCACACGGCTGAAGGCTTGCACGATGATGTTGCGGATCTGAAAGCTGATCTCGTCCATGGTGAATTCGCCATCAGTGCCGACGATTTCGACCAAGAATTTCGCCGGATCCGTGACGCGGACCGAATAGGTGCCGTAGGCGCGGATGCGGGTCGGGCCGAATTCGGGATCGCGCAGCATGATCGGGTTTTTAGTGCCCCATTTCAGATCGTTGAAGCGGGTCGTGTTGACGTAGTAGATCTCGGACTTGAAGGGCGATTTGAAGCCGTGATCCCAGTGATTGATGGTCGTCAGGATCGGCATGTTGTTGGTTTCGAGCATGTAAAGGCCGGGCGTAAACACATCCGCCAGCTGGCCTTCATGCACGAACACGGCGGCCTGACCTTCGCGTACGGTCAGCTTGGCGCCGTACTTGATCTCGTGATCTTCGCGTTCGAAACGCCAGACCATCGTGTCGCGTGTGTCATCCACCCAATGAATGACGTCGATGAATTCTCCGGTCAGAAAATCAAGAATACCCATGGTTAAATCCTCCTGGGGGGCAATGGGGTCACGCAGAGCCGCCCATAAGTTCGGCTGCATTTTTGGTAAAGATCGGGCGTGCCTCGTCGGCGGTCATGCCGGGCTGCAGACGCTTGTCATAGAGCATCTGCAACAGCAGTTCGTCATGCGAGGTTAGTAGCCCGAACTCGTCGGAATCGTTGAAGATCGAGGGGCGGGCCTCGGGGCTGTCATTGGGTAGGCCAAGGCCTTGCGCCAATTCCTCGTGGATGCAGGCCGCACGCATCAGGTCGGGCAGCTCGGCGCGAATTACGGCGACGGCACGCTCGATCCTGTTGTTGTCGTCACTGTCGGAAACGAAGATTGCGCAATGGGTGTCACGGTTCAGATTGACGATCTGGGACTGGTCGGCGGCACTGATCCCTGGCATGGCCCGACGTAGGGAAGGGGCGAAGGCGCGGCGTTCGTCTTCATTCAGGATGAAAACGGTGAAATTAACTCCCAGAGGCAGGTTGTCCGGCGCGGCGCTGATCGGATGGCCGGTCAAGCGGGCCAGTCGTGCGATATAGGGCGCAAAGACCTGCCGGTCGACCGCGCGCTGATCCTCGGGCACTGCGTCCCCGAAGTTCAGCCCGAAACGCACGGGCTTGGTCCAGCGCGTCAGATTGACCTCGTGTTCCTCTGAGATTCGACGATCACCCACTTTCGTGTATTCGCTGTTGAGGGCGATACGCTCGAAGTTTCGCGCCAACATCGCGTCGGTGAAGGGCGTGTCCGGGCCGCCCCCGTCACGGCGCAATTGGTCGTGTACCAGACGGCTGGCCTGAATTTTGGAATAGTAGTTGCGCAGATATGCACTGCTGTCCTTCGCGGGGCTGACGATCAGTTGCGGCAAGGTTTCGACAGGCTTGGGCGGCGCGGTGGCCGTCTGCTGCAAGGTACAGCCCATCACAGCAGTCAGAGCCGTCATCACGATGACGGCCCTTGCTATCTTGTGAAACGCAGTTCTGCTCACCTGAATGCCTTTCGGGTTTTCGCCCTTCTTAGCTGTCCGACACGCTTTCGGCCAGATTGTGCCCCGACGCGGTGCCGCGTGCCTTGGCGGACGCCAAGGTGTCTTTCAGCTCGGCTTCCATTTTCACCAATTCTTCTTCGGCAGCGGCGCGTTTGGCTTTACCTTCGTCGGCAATGGCAAGGCTTTCTTCGATCGTCGCGATCAGGGTGGCGTTAGCAGATTTCACCGCTTCGATGTCGAAGACGCCGCGCTCCATTTCCTGACGGACCATGCGGTTGGCCTCTTGCAGGTTTTCGGCGTTGGCGGTCAGCAGTTCGTTGGTCAGGTCGGTCGCGTCCTTCACGGCGGCAGCGGCTTCGGCTGAACGCTGGATGGTCACGGCCTGCGCCAGCTGGGTTTCCCACAGCGGCACGGTGTTCACCAAGGTCGAGTTGATCTTGGTCACCAGCGATTTATCGTTTTCCTGAACAAGACGGATCGAGGGAAGCGACTGCATCGTCACCTGACGGGTCAGTTTCAGGTCATGCACGCGGCGTTCCAGATCATCCCGCGCGGCGCGCAGGTCACGAAGCTCTTGCGCCTTGATCACACCTTGCTCTTCAGGGGCGGCGTCAACTTCGGCCACTTTGGCAGGGATCACGGTGTCATCCAATTCGCCCAGTTTCGCCTCGCCTGCTGCGATATACAGCGCCAGCTCGTCATAGAAATCGAGCGTCTTCTCATAGAGCTTGTCGAGCGACTTGATGTCTTTCAGCAGCACATGTTCGTGGTTCAGAAGGTTGTCGGTGATCTTGTCGATCTGGCCTTGCACATCCTCGTAGCGCGCCATGAATTTGGCGGCAGGGGCCATGCGGCCCAGCAGTTTTTCCCACCAGCTACGATTGCGACGCATGTCGAGTTCGCTGATCGAGAAGCCACGGATCGTGGTCACGATGTTGCGCAGGCTATCGCCCGCAGGGCCAACATCCTTGTTGCGCACGCCTTGCAGCATGTCTTGGCTGATCACCTGCAACTCCGACTGCGCGGCCGAGCCGAATTCGATGATCGACTGGGTGTTGGTCATGTCGATCTCGTCCATGCGCTTCTGGATTTCGGCGCTGGTGGGCTTGTCGGCCTCGGCCAGAGGGACCAGAGCGGTCGACGGCTCGGGCAGGATCACGGCGGTGGCTTCTTCAATTTCTTTCAGCGCGGCTTGCGCCTGTTCGCGGGTGGTCTGGGTCATCACATTATCCTCGTCACTTAATCTTCGGTACGCACACCTTCGCGTGCCAGTCGTTCGCGCAGAACCTCGATTTCGACATCAAGATCGCTGCGATCATCCTTCAAGAACTGTTTGGTCTTCGCTGCGAAATTCGCTTCGAGATCATCCAGCAGAGTTTCGTAATCGGCCAACGCGCCACCATGCGGGTCGCGCAGGTGGATGTCGACAAACTTGGTTGTCGCGTCACGCGCACCCAGCAGATAGACGCCCAGATATTTCCGGGCCGAGGTCAGATCGCGGGGGTCGTCCTCGACCGTGCGAAACATGTCGCGGGCGGTGGCGATGAACTGATCCAGACGCGCTTCGACCCGGCGGTCGCGGATGCGAGACACGGCGTCACGCATGGCGTTCAGGTGCTTCTCAGCTTCGCCCACGGCGCGGGCCACGCGGTCGGTTTGAAACTCGTCCACGCCCTCGGCGCCTTTGTTGCGCAAGGGATCGGGGCCAAAGGCCGCCAAATGCAGGCCAGCGCCGAGCGCGCCAAAGATCACCGCATTCAGGACTGAGCCACCCGCAAAGCCGACCAGCGCCAGACCGGCCCCCATCAGAGCCGCACCAAACAGCTTGCGCGGTATCGCGGGGCGGCGGGCGATTTTGCGTGCGTCATAGGCCTGATGAGCCATCACGCCATCGCGGGTCAGCCATGCTGATGCGATCAGGATGCCGAAGGCCAAAAGGGTCAGGGCCATTACTGTCGGCGGTTGAAAAAACGCGCGGATCGCAAGGGGCAAGGGGGCAAGAAACAGGAAGTTCACACGCCCGGCACTGCGGGCCGGTTCTTGCCCGTCAAACGGGCGACGGGTGGGCGGCGGTGTCTTGGGTTGCCCGCCGGGGCTGAATTCGCCCCCATATCGTTGTGCCATTACGCGCCCCCCATAATCGAGACATAAAGGATTAGCGCGAGCAGCATGAAGAACGCAGTTTTCTGCAATCCATTTTCCGACACGTTCGGGCCCCTTCCAGAAATGGCGTTTTTACAGCCAACAAGGCCGTGACGCGATTGCGCGCCGCGCGGCCTTTTAGAACAACACGTTCCATGAGTTTTGTATCAGTAAGAAGAATAAGCCCGGTGGAGTGATAAACAAGGGGGAATGCTTCTGAAGGCTCCCCCTTGGCGGGAAATGACGCAGCACCTAGTGGGCTATCCAATTTGGGCCTGAGTTGCCTGATCGCGCCAGCGTCTTAGGGTGCGCCCCATGACCCGTCCCCATAGGCGCGGAGCCAGCGCAATCGTCGCCATGACCGGCAACGAATAGGGCAGCATCGGCGCTTCGTGTGATGAGGGCAGACGCAGGGCCGGATAGGGACGCATTGGATGGGCGTGATGGTCTGAATGACGCGGCGCATTCAGCATCATATGCGTGGTGAACCAATGCGGGGCGTTCCAGCTGTGCTGTGGGCCGACCGGCTCGACCCGACCATCTTCGCGGGTGTCGCGCATCAACCCGTAATGCTGCACGTAATCGGACAAAAGCAGCTGCGTTTGGGCATAGGCACAGACCAGTAGATAGCCCACTAGACCGCCAAATCCGCCGATCACGGCGGCAAGGATGACCATCAGGGCGGCCCCAGACACGTATACCACATAGGGATTGCGCAAGGCGCTGCGCCCGGCACGCTCCAAATCGTGTGTCTCCATCTCGTACCCAGCGACGAACGCCCCTTTCCACGCCCGCGGCGCGAAGGCGTAAAAGCTCTCGCCTTCTTGCGCGGTATTCGGATCGTCGGGTGTGGCAACAAAGCGGTGGTGGACCTTGGGATGGACCGAGGCATGGTGCCCGAACAGAAGCGAGATATAGACCCAGACACCCAACCATTTCAGGCGTTTGTCAGCACGGTGGATCAGCTCGTGCGCATTCGCGTTCGAGACCTGCCCGAAATACAGCCCCGCACCCCAAAAGAGGCCAAACAGCTCCCACCCGCTCAGGCTGGTTTGGCCCGAGAACGCGACAACGACCAACACAAGCGCAACGAAATGCGACGCGGCAATGGCGATGGACAGGCGGTCGGCGTCTCTGGCAATGCTGTCCTCGTCCAATGCCGGTGCGACGCGCGAAATCGCTTGGTCTAGCCCAAAGGCGATGGCTGTCATGTAAAGCACTAGAATAACGCAAATAAGGCCGCCGAAGAAGCTTGCGGCGGTGATCAGCAGCGCTGGAATGCCCGCCGCGAAGGCGAAGAACCGTAGGGGGTGTGACACCAGTAACCTCTAACGATGAAAACTGTTCCCGCAACTAAACTGGAAAGCACGCTTCTACGCAATCCGTCATGCTGATGTCGCTTTTGAATGGCGCGGGGTATTGGGGGGCCGCTATGATATGCGGGTGCTTCAAGGGGAACATCATGGCGCTGGACGATAAAAAAGGCATCTGGAAATCGGGCAAAGGCAAAGGGCGTCGGACGCCCAAGGGCCGTCAGCTGAATATGGATGCGCTGGAGCGTGTGCAGGATTTGCTGGGTGATCGCCCGCGTCGCCGCGACCTGCTGATCGAGTTTTTGCACCTGATTCAAGACGAATACGGCCATCTGTCTGCCGACCACATCCGCGCGCTGGCGCAGGAAATGGGCACCGGTCAGGCCGAGATTTACGAGGTCGCCAGCTTCTATGCCCATTTCGATGTGGTGAAAGAAGGTGAGACGCCTCCGCCCGCGCTGATCATCCGCGTCTGTGATTCCCTGTCCTGCGAACTGGCCGGCGCCGAATCGCTGCAAAAGGCGCTTGAGGACGGGTTGGACGCGTCCGAAGTGCGCGTCGTGCGCGCACCGTGCATGGGCCGTTGCGACACCGCGCCAGTGCTGGAACTGGGCCACAACCACATCGACCACGCCACGTTTGACAAAACGTTGGCGGCGCTGCAGGCCGACGACACTCACGCCCACATCCCCGACTATCAAGATCTGGCCGCCTATCAGGCCGAAGGCGGTTACGCCAAACTGGCCGAGCTACGCGACGGTGGTGATTGGAAAGACGTTCAGGAAACCGTTCTGAACGCTGGCCTGCGCGGTCTTGGCGGCGCGGGCTTCCCGTCGGGCACCAAATGGGGCTTTGTGCGCGCCAATGAAGGTCCGCGTTATCTGGCCGTCAACGGTGACGAGGGCGAACCGGGTACGTTCAAAGACCGCTACTATCTGGAACGCATCCCGCATCTGATGCTGGAAGGCATGCTGATCGCCGCTTGGGCGGTCGAGGCCGAGACCTGCTTTATCTACATGCGCGACGAATACCCCGCTGTGCTGGACATTTTGCGCCGCGAGATTGCAGCGCTGGAAGACGCGGGCATCGTTGCCCCCGGATATATTGATCTGCGCCGTGGTGCGGGCGCCTATATCTGCGGCGAAGAAAGCGCGATGATCGAGTCGATCGAGGGCAAACGCGGCGAACCACGTCACCGCCCGCCATTCGTGGCGCAGGTGGGTATCTTCAATCGCCCGACCTTGGTGCACAACGTCGAGACTCTGCTGTGGGTCGCGCGGATCATGCGCGAAGGGCCGGAAATTCTGACCTCGGTCGAGAAGAATGGCCGCAAGGGGCTGCGCTCGTATTCCGTGTCTGGCCGTGTCGCCAATCCGGGTGTGCATCTGTTGCCCGCGGGTTCGACGATCACCGACATTATCGAGGCCGCAGGTGGCATGGCCGAGGGCCACAGCTTCAAGGCCTATCAGCCGGGTGGCCCGTCCTCGGGTCTGTTGCCCGCGTCGATGGCGGACATCCCGCTGGATTTCGATACGCTGCAGCCGCATGGCACCTTCATCGGATCGGCCGCCGTCGTGGTTCTGTCCGACAAGGACAGCGCGAAAGAGGCCGCGCTGAACATGCTGCGCTTCTTCGAGGATGAAAGCTGCGGTCAGTGTACCCCGTGTCGTGTCGGCTGCGAGAAAGCTGTGAAGCTTATGCAGGCGGACAAGTGGGATCAGGATCTGCTGGAAGAGCTGAGCCAGACAATGGTCGATGCGTCGATCTGTGGTCTGGGGCAGGCGGCGCCGAACCCGATCCGTTTGACCATGAAGCACTTCCCGGACGAAGTCTGATCTTCCAATTGCGGTAACGTCATGCTTGACCCGCGCGTCACGCGCGGGTTGGCTGGGCGCGTGTTGGCGGTGGTCAACGCGCGGTTAACCCGTTTGGACTACGCAAAGACATGGCCCAACTGCCCCTCATCCTCGGCCTGCTGATTTCGCTGGCCTATTTCCCGCTCACGTCGCGCGCGCCGACCTGGCCGCGTTCGATCATCAAGACGATCCCGCTTCTGGCCTTTTCGCTGGCCGCCTATTGGGGTGGAGGGTCCGCTTTTCTGGTGGCCGGATTGTTCCTGTCTGCGCTTGGGGATTTCGGCCTGTCGCGCGATGGGGACGGTCCTTTCCTGTACGGCCTGTCCGCCTTCGCCTTGGCGCATCT
>CALJDH010000274.1 GCA_938023895.1 uncultured Aliiroseovarius sp. | reverse complement strand
AACAGGTCACGGATCGATATTGGGGCCCGCATCTTCCAGCATCCGCACTTCGCGTTGTGGGAACGGAATCGAGATGCCGTGCTCGTGGAACGCATCCCACAGCGCTAGATAGACATTGCCACGAATGTTGGTCAGCCCGCCAGACGGATCGTCGATCCAGAAGCGCAGGATATAATCAACTGAACTGTCCCCGAAGCCCACGATATGACAGACAGGCGGGCGGAAACTGAGCACGCGGTCCACGCTGCGCGCAGCCTCGATCGCGATTTTGCGCACCTGATGGGGATCGTCGCCATAGGCCGTGCCAAAGAAGATATCCAAGCGCACGAAGGCGTTGGTGTGGGACCAGTTGACCACCTGCCCGGTGATCAGGTCCTCGTTCGGGATCAGGTATTCGCGCCCATCGCGCGTCACCACGGACACATAGCGCGCGCCCAGTTGTTCGATCCAACCAAACGTGTCGCCAAGGCTGATCACGTCGCCGGGCTTGATCGACTTGTCCAGCAGGATGATCACCCCGGACACAAGGTTCGAGACGACTTTCTGAAGGCCAAAACCAAGGCCCAGACCGATCGCACCCGACAGGAAGGCAAGCCCGGTCAGATCCACACCCACTGCTTTCAGCGCGATAAAGAACGCGGCACCATAAAGCCCCATCTGCAGGAACTTGACCGCCAGCACCTTCATCGAGGGCGAGATATCCTCGTTATCCTGAATACGCGCGGCGGTCCCGCGACTGAGCATACGCGCCAACGCAAAGAGGATGCCAAGGATGACCGCCACACGCAGGATGGTCCAAAGCGAAACCCGGAAGTCCCCGACTTCCAGTGCCAGGTTGTCCAGAACGCTGGCGGTTTCTTCGGTGACGCCAAGGAAGTACAGCGTCACATAGATCCACATGCCCCACATGGCCATGCGGCGCAGGGGGCGGTTCTCGATCACAAAGGCAGCAAGGCCAACCAGCAGCCACGCCGTAACCATCGTGGCCACAAGCGCGATCAGATAGCTGCGGGACGGCCATGTAACTTCACGCATCACGGACACGGTGCCCCATGACAACACGATATAGGTCATCATTGCGATGCGATTGCGTAGGTGGATGGCAAAGCGCAGCTTGCGTTTGGACCACCCTTCACGGGCACGCAGCCACGTTTCGACCTTGGGAAGCAGAAGCCGGGAGATGATAAAAGCCGTTGCCGCCAATCCCAGCATGATCAGAACCTGATACAGGCGCCATGTCTGGCCAAGGCTGATCACGAAGTCTCCGCCGTCTTCCCACAGCGACCAAAGCTGTTCTGTAAGGGACGGCCCCGCCCCTTCTGCGGGCGTGTCCGGTTTGACCTCTGCTGCGGGATCCTGCTCCATTCCCCCTCCTTTTTGGCAGCATGGCATGGTCCCATGCGGAAGGTCCAGAGCCTCTCCCCTTGCCCTGAAGGGCGGGAACGGTTATCTCAGCGCCATGACTCGGATTTTTGACATGGATGACCACGCGTTCTTGCCGTGGCGCTTCTTCGGCGCCCAGAATGCTGTGCTCGCCCGACTATAAGCTGTCGCCACCCGTCCGGGTGGCTGCTCATCGCCTGTATTCGGGCCGATGATCCCTGTCACATTTCACACCTTTGACCATCCACGGAGAGCGACATGACCGCCCCGAAGACACTCTATGATAAAATCTGGGATGCCCACGTAGCCCACGAAGCTGAAGACGGCACCTGCCTTTTGTATATCGACCGCCATCTGGTCCACGAAGTGACCAGCCCGCAGGCGTTTGAAGGCCTGCGCATGGCGGGCCGCAAGGTACACGCACCGGACAAAACCATCGCCGTGCCGGACCACAACGTGCCGACCACTGCGGGCCGTGAAGACCCGGCACAGATGACCGAAGAAAGCCGCATTCAGGTGGCTGCACTGGACAAGAACGCCAAAGAATTCGGCGTGCATTACTATCCGGTCTCGGACGTCCGTCAGGGCATCGTGCACATCGTTGGCCCGGAACAGGGCTGGACCCTGCCCGGCATGACCGTTGTGTGCGGCGACAGCCACACCGCAACCCACGGTGCGTTCGGCGCACTGGCCCACGGCATCGGCACCTCGGAAGTCGAGCACGTTCTGGCGACGCAAACGCTGATCCAGAAGAAGTCCAAGAACATGAAGGTGGAAATCACCGGCAAGCTGAAGCCGGGCGTGACCGCTAAAGACATCACGTTGGCCGTGATCGGCGAGACCGGCACCGGCGGTGGCACCGGCTATGTCATCGAATACTGCGGCGAAGCGATCCGCGATCTGTCGATGGAAGGTCGCATGACCGTCTGTAACATGGCCATCGAAGGCGGCGCCCGCGCCGGCCTGATTGCGCCCGACGAGACCACCTTTGAATACGTCAAAGGCCGCCCGCACGCCCCGAAAGGTGGCCAGTTCGAGCAGGCTCTGGAGTACTGGAAAACGCTCTTCACCGACGAAGGCGCGCATTTCGACAAGGTCGTCACGCTGAAAGGCGAAGAGATCGAGCCGGTCGTCACCTGGGGCACCTCGCCCGAGGACGTTCTGCCAATTTCTGGCGTCGTGCCCAGCCCCTCGGATTTCGAAGGCGGCAAAGTCGACGCGGCTGCACGCTCGATCGACTATATGGGTCTGACCCCGGGCCAGAAGCTGACCGACATCGAAATCGACACCGTGTTCATCGGTTCGTGCACCAACGGTCGTATCGAAGATCTGCGCGCCGTGGCCGATGTGGTCAAAGGCAAGAAGATCAAAGACGGCATGCGCGCCATGGTCGTTCCCGGTTCGGGTCTGGTCCGCGCACAGGCGGAAGAAGAGGGCTTGGCCGACATCTTCAAAGAGGCCGGTTTCGAATGGCGTCTGGCAGGGTGTTCCATGTGTCTGGCGATGAACCCCGACCAACTGTCCGAGAACGAGCGCTGTGCCTCGACCTCGAACCGTAACTTCGAAGGTCGTCAGGGCTATAAAGGCCGCACCCACCTGGTGTCGCCCGCAATGGCCGCCGCAGCCGCCCTGACCGGTCGTCTGACCGACGTTCGTGACCTGATCTAAGAGGACCGCAAAATGGAAAAGTTTGAAAAACTCCAAGGTATCGCGGCCCCTATGCCGCTGGTGAACATCGACACGGATATGATCATCCCGAAAGTGTTCCTGAAGTCGATCGCCCGCACGGGCTTTGGCAAGAACCTGTTTGACGAGATGCGCTATAACCGCGACGGCACCGAGATCGAAGACTTCGTGCTGAACAAGCCGCAATACCGCGACACCCAGATCCTGATCGCTGGTGACAACTTCGGCTGTGGCTCGTCGCGCGAGCACGCTCCTTGGGCGATTGCAGATTTCGGCATCAAATGCGTCGTGTCGACCAGCTTCGCGGACATCTTCTTCAACAACTGCTTCAAGAACGGCATTCTGCCGATCGTCCTGCCGCAGGAACAAGTTGATGTGCTGATGGCCGACGCGGAAAAAGGCGCCAACGCCCGTATGACCGTGGATCTGGAAGCGCAGGAAATCACCACGTCGGACGGTGAAACTATTGCTTTCGAAGTCGATGCGTTCAAGAAGCACTGCCTGCTGGAAGGTCTCGATGACATCGGTCTGACCATGGAAAAGAAAGCCTCGATCGACGCTTTCGAAGCCAAGGCATCGGCGGCCCGTCCCTGGGTCTGACCGCTCAAAAACAACTAGAAGTAAGGGGCGATCCAATGGATTGCCCCTTTTTATATGCCTGTTTGGTGCATTCCGGCATCATTTGTGGCGTTTTTGGGGCAAATCTCCTTCGGATTGTTCGCAAGGCCTTGCGGCCCCCTGCATTTCCCGCGCAATCTGAATGAAACCACCCTGGTTTGACCCTGGCGAGGGGACAAGCAGCGGAACAAGGATGCGGCACGAACCGCACCGTCCGTATAGCGGAGGAAGAGGCATGGTTAGACGATTGTTCGGCGCCATCTTGCGCGCTGGTCTTATGGTGATGTTGGTCGCAACACCTTCGGTCCTGGTTCCAGGAGTTAGCACCGAGGGTGGGCAAGTCGTGGCTATTCTGGCGCTTGCCGCCGCCGCACTGACAACATTCGAATATGCAACAACCTATCCCAGCATTGTCGAGTTTCGGAACGCCCCACCCTTTAACCGTATCCGGTTCCTGTCGCTGTTTGCCTCGATCCTCTGCCTGTCGATCATTGCCCGCTCGCAAACCGACCCGTCGATCGCGGTCGAGTTTCTGACCTCGATTGGCATTCTGATCGGACAGGCGATTGATTTCCCCTATAGCCCTGTGCATGCGGTGGTCTCGATCCTGCCTGCAGACGCCCCGTTCAAGGATTTGGTCCAACTGCGCGCCTTTGCCGGGATGAGCTATCTGATCTCGCTTCTGTCGGTCGCGGTTTTCCTGATCGCGCTGCGCCTGACCAACTGGCCCTTTTTCCGGCAAGAGACCTTCAACCTGTGGGTCAATCTGCCTACGTTCAGCCCGACCCGCAGCGGCGACATCGTACGCCGTCTGAAGCGGGACGCGCGCTGGAACATTGCGCTTGGGTTCTTGCTGCCGTTCCTAACCCCGATGATCGTCGTCGAAACCGCAGCCCTGTTTGACACGTTCGAGACGATCGAAACCCAGACGATCATTTGGACCGTTGCCGCGTGGGCCTTCCTGCCCGCCAGCCTGTTCATGCGCGGAATCGCGATGCAGCGTGTTGCCATCATGATCAGCGCGGTGCGCGAAAAGAACGGGTCTCCGGCCCGCAACGGACAGCCTGTCACCGCATGAAACGATCCCTTCTGGCGTTGTGGCTGGCGCTTGTTCCCTGCACTGCTCTGGCCGAGGTGTTGCGCATCGCGACCTATCACGCCGACATTCGCAAAAAGGGGCCGGGTCTGCTCTTGCGGGACATCCTGAAAGACGATCCGCAGATCGTGGCATTGGCGCAGGTGATTGCCCATGCCAAGCCGGACGTCCTGGTGCTTCAGGGGTTTGACTACGATTTACAAGGCCACGCGCTTGCCGCGTTTCAGGACGTATTGAAATCCGTGGACCATCAGTTGCCGCACAGTTTCGCCGCCGCGCCCAATACCGGGATCGAAACCGGGTTTGATCTGGATGGCGACGGGCGGCTGGCCGAACCCGAAGACATGCAAAGCTATGGCCGCTACACCGGCGAAGGCGGGATGGCAGTGCTGTCACGCGTTCCGATTGGGGATGTGCGCGATTTCTCGGACCTTCTGTGGAAAGACCTTCCCGGCGCACTTCTGCCCGGCCCGGACGAGTCACCCTTCCCCACACCCGCGGCGCTGACGGTCCAGCGCCTGAGCAGCGTGGCGCATTGGGATGTCGAGATGCGGCCCGAAAACGCGCGCCCGTTCCACCTGCTCACCTTCCACGCCAACACGCCGGTGTTCGATGGCCCTGAAGATCGCAATGGCCGCCGAAACCATGACGAGGTCACCTTCTGGGCCAAGTATCTGGACGGCGTTCTACCCTTCCCGCCCCCCGACGCCCCCGTGGTGATCGCAGGAAACGCCAATCTGGACCCGCTGGATGGGGACGGTCGGCACGACGCAATCGAAACGCTTCTACAGCACCCGCAGCTCCAAGACCTCCATCCGCAAAGCGCCGGGGGAGCAGCCGCCGCAGACACAGACCATCGCGCCGACCCGGCGCTGGATACCGCCGACTGGCCGGACCAGAAACCGGGCAACCTGCGGGTCAGCTATGTCCTGCCCGACGCCCGACTGCGCATCATGGACAGCGGCGTCATCTGGCCCCTGCCCGACAATCCGTTTGCGCAAACGGTCGAAACCGCGTCCCGTCACCGGCTTGTCTGGGTCGATATTGCGTTTTGAGCCGTTGTTTTCTTGACCCTGCGTGCCGGGCAGGCTAGGC
>CALJDH010000273.1 GCA_938023895.1 uncultured Aliiroseovarius sp. | reverse complement strand
TTCCGCTTCGGCGCCAGCTCGCTTCTGGGTGACATTGAGCGCCAGTTGGAACACCACGTGACCGGCCACTACTCGGCCACCTACCGCCATCCGATGGGATAAGGACAAAGACATGACCGTGAAAGAAAAATTCGACAGCATGGATTATGGCCCGGCCCCGGAAAGCTCGGGCGAGGCGTTGGAGTGGATCGCCGCGCGCGACGGCGCGTTTGGCCTCTATATCAATGGCGCGATGACCAAACCGGGCGATCTGTTCGACAGCCGCAACCCTGCTACGGGCGAGGTTCTGGCGCAGGTCACGCAAGCCAGTGCAGATGATGTAGACGTGGCGGTGATCGCCGCCCGAAAAGCACAGAAAAGCTGGGGGACCCTGCCCGGCCACGCCCGCGCCAAATACCTCTATGCTCTGGCACGTCTGGTGCAGAAACACGCGCGCCTGTTTGCTGTTCTCGAAAGCATGGACAACGGCAAGCCGATCCGCGAGAGCCGCGACATCGACGTGCCCTTGGTCGCGCGCCACTTCTATTATCACGCGGGCATGGCGCAACTTCAGGACGCCGAATTGCCCGACCGCGAGGCACTGGGCGTCTGCGGCCAGATCATTCCGTGGAACTTCCCGCTTCTGATGCTGGCGTGGAAAATCGCGCCCGCGATTGCAATGGGCAATACCGTGGTGCTGAAGCCTGCGGAATACACCTCGCTGACCGCACTGCTATTCGCACAAATCTGCGACGAAGCCGGGCTGCCCAAAGGCGTCGTGAACATCGTGACCGGTGACGGGCGTGTGGGCGAAGCCATCGTGACCCATGAAGGCATCGACAAGATCGCCTTCACAGGCTCGACCAATGTGGGCCGTCAGATCCGCCGCGCGACCGCCGGGTCGGGCAAATCACTGACGCTCGAACTGGGTGGCAAGTCGCCCTACATCGTTTTTGACGACGCCGACCTGGACAGCGCAGTCGAAGGGCTGGTCGATGCGATCTGGTTCAATCAGGGACAAGTCTGCTGTGCCGGGTCGCGCCTGATCGTGCAGGAAGGCATCGCGGATCGGTTCTATGCCAAGCTGAAGGCCCGTATGGGCAAGCTGCGTATCGGCGATCCGTTAGACAAATCTATCGACGTGGGCGCCGTGGTCGACCCGATCCAGCATCAGCGGATCACCGACATGGTGAACGCAGGCGCGGCCGAGGGCGAGCTTTACCAAGCCCCCTGCCCGCTTCCCGATCAGGGCTGCTTCTATCCGCCCACGCTGATTACCGGGCTGTCCTCGGCATCGACCCTGATGCAAGAGGAAATCTTTGGCCCGGTTCTGGCCGCAACCACCTTCCGCACCCCTGTTGAGGCGGTCGAGATTGCCAATAACACCCGCTACGGACTGGCAGCATCCGTCTGGTCCGAGAACGTGAACCTGACGCTGGACGTGGCCCCAAAACTGGTGGCTGGCGTCGTCTGGGTAAACGGCACGAACATGTTTGATGCGGCTGCCGGATTTGGCGGCGTGCGCGAAAGCGGCTTTGGGCGCGAAGGCGGATGGGAAGGGCTGCAAGCCTATACCAAGCCGCGCGGCAAAGCCGTAGCTTTGAAGCCGATCGCCCCTGTGTCTGCTCCGAAAGACGCCAAGGTGGATGCTCTGGACCGAACCGCCAAGTTCTATGTGGGTGGCAAGCAGGCACGTCCGGATGGCGGGTACAGCCAAGCGATCTGGTCGAAATCCGGCGCGCTTCTGGGCCATGTGGGCATCGCCAACCGCAAGGACATCCGCAACGCGGTCGAAGCGGCGACGGCTGCCAGCGGCTGGGCCAAAACCACCGGCCATGCCCGCGCGCAGATCTTGTATTACATCGGCGAAAACCTCTCAGCCCGCGCGGGCGAGTTCGCCGCCCGGATCGACGCAATGACGGGCGGGCGCGGTGGCGCGAAAGAGGTCGACACGGCAATCTCGCGCCTGTTCACCTATGCCGCTTGGGCCGACAAGTTCGACGGTGCCGCCAAACCCGTGCCGATGCGCGGCGTAGCGCTGGCGATGAACGAACCGGTGGGCGTGATCGGCGGGTTCTGCCCGGATGAAGCACCCCTTCTGGGTCTGGTCTCCCTGATGGCACCAGCCATCGCGATGGGGAACCGCGTGGTGCTGGCCGCATCGCAACCCTACCCGCTGGCGGCGACGGACTTTTATCAGGTGCTCGAGACCTCGGACGTCCCGGGCGGCGTTGTGAACATCGTCACCGGCGATCACGCCACGCTAGCCGCGCCCTTAGCAGGCCATCTGGGCGTGGATGCAGTCTGGTCGCATTCGGGCGCCGATATCTCGGCCACGGTCGAGCTGGAAAGCGCGGGCAACCTGAAACGCAGCTGGGTCAACAACGCCAAGGCGCGCGATTGGATGGGGGCCGCAGGCGAAGGCCGCGAGTTCCTAAGCCACGCGACCGAAGTGAAGACCGTCTGGGTGCCCTACGGCGAATAACCCAGCCCACAAAATGAAAAGCGCCGCGCAAGGGACCCTCGCGCGGCGCTTTTATTGTTTCGGCAGAAGCGCTTACTTCTTCTTGCGCCACGTCCCCAGCCAGCGTGACACGCGCCCTTTGGCTTCGTCAGCGCGGGCATCCACGGCTTCCCACGCCTCGCTTGCATCCTCAAGCGCCGGGTCGATCGAGCGTTGGCGGAACTGCACCCACAACGCGCGCACAAAGCCGATAGCCACAGCGAGGAACAGGAAGAAGGCGATGTTGAACCACGGAATGATCGTCACATCCGGCCCGGCCACGGGGCGGATGCCCACGGCGTTAGGGAAGACTGAAATCAGTTCGTTACGCCAGCCGTAATGGGTGATCACGGCCCATTTCGGCTCTTCCGCGGTCGAGCGCAGATCGTCGACCTCGGTTTGCAGGCTGGCGGTGTCAAACTTGAAATAGAACGGCCATGACCAGCCGGTATCCTCGTTGCGATACACCATAACCTCGTCCGCATCCGTGCGGATGAAACCCAGCAGATAGGTCTTCTTTTTCACCGTCTGCACGAACTGCACATCACGGTTGATTAGGCCCGCGGATTGATCATCCGGCTTGGACCAGAAGATCCGGGTCCAATCGTCCAGATCCTGACGTTCCTGATAGGTGTTCACAACGCGCACAACGTCATGTTGCGGCAACGTGTAATGCAACACGCCAAACAGGATCAGCACGATCAGGCTGCGAATGATGATACGGAAACGGCGCATATTGAACCTCAGTTAATAAGTATAATCGACAGCAGCACCAGCAGCGCGGGTACCACATAAACCAGCAAGATCAGTTTGGGGCGGAAACTTTTCTGATAGTCCTCCATCCCTTCACGCAACCACACCTCGCGGTCGCTTTCATTGCCACTAGGATGCTCTTCGGCCCATTGTTCTTCCAGCTTCTCCAGACGGACCGAGCGGGAATA
>CALJDH010000272.1 GCA_938023895.1 uncultured Aliiroseovarius sp. | reverse complement strand
GATCAGAAGCCGATCACCGTCACCAATGGCGACATCCGCGCCATCCAGATGGCCAAGGCGGCGCTCTATTCCGGTGCACGCCTGCTGATGGACAAGCGTGGCGTCGACAAGGTGGATCGCGTGGTGTTGGCGGGTGCCTTCGGCGCACATATTTCGGCGAAACACGCGATGGTGCTGGGCATGATCCCGGATTGCGAGCTGGACAAGGTGACCTCGGCAGGGAACGCTGCGGGAACCGGCGCGCGCATCGCACTGCTGAACCGCGCGGCGCGGGCTGAAATCGAAGACACGGTACGCAAGATCACCAAGATCGAAACCGCCGTGGAAGCCAAGTTTCAAGAGCATTTCGTCAACGCTTCGGCCATGCCGAACTCCTCTGATCCCTTCCCGATCCTGCGCTCGGTCGTCGATCTGCCCGAGCCCAGCTTCAACACGGGCGGTGGGGACGAGGAAGGCGGAGGTCGGCGCCGCCGCCGTCGTCGGGGATAGTCCGATAAGCGCTTGAACTTGCCGGCCCCTTGGCATAGCTCAAGGGGTAAGGCGGGTGTAGCTCAATGGTAGAGCAGCAGCTTCCCAAGCTGACGACGAGGGTTCGATTCCCTTCACCCGCTCCAAGCCTTCCCCACAGCGCTGCCCGTCGAGGTTCCCATGTCCGTCCCCGCAGACCTTCCGCTTGTCACACCGCTAAACACCCAGCAGCTTCAAAGCGCTGGCGTGCCTGAGGGCTGGAATTTCGGACAGGCAGACCGGGTGCGATTTCACGAGCTGGACGCGCTGAACCATGTGAACAACATCGTCTATCTGCGCTGGTTCGAGGATCTGCGCATCCCATATTTCCATGCCCATGCGGTCACCAGCTACACTTCGGAAGACGATCCGCAGGTCGTGCTGGCCACCAACGCGGCCCGCTATTTCAAGCCAATGTTTCTGGGCGAGACCTTCGTCGCTACGGCGCGTTGCACCAGTTTCCGCAACAGCTCGTTCGTGTTGGAATACGGGGTCTGGGTCGAGGGTGAATTGCGCTGCTCGGGCGAGACCGTGATTGTCACGCTAGAGCAGGACGGCAAGACCAAACGCCCCCTCAGCCCTGCGGTGATTGCCGCATTGACGGCGGATGGGGCCACTAAGGCCGGGTAAGCCAGTCGGGAACGCCCCCGGGCAGGTCTGGGCGAAAATAGGCGATCATGCGCCCCTCAGATGGGGCCTCTGCCCCGTCCTGCCACGGCGCGACGCCGTGCAGGGTGAACCGATCCAGAAGATAGGCCTCGCCGGGTAACGCGTGTACGGTGATGCGCGGGCAGGTTTCGAACACCTCGCGCCGCGCCTTCTGATAGGCTTGGGTTACATCATGGCGGCGCAGTTTGTCCGCCGGCACGTTTGCGAACGCCGCGTTCATCGCGTGACGCATGATCAGATGGCTACCTTCCCACAGGACCAACGGGCTGGCGCGGTCATCCGTGTGGTTTAGCGGAATGCCGATGACAAAGGCATGCGTCTCGTCCACGCAACGCCCACCATCCGGCAGTTCAGGCTTCAGCCCATCCAAATGCGCGGCATCCCGATCGCGGCGATAGCGAAATCCAGTCTCGGTTTCGTGCGGGTCCGGTCGAGGATAGCCCGGATAGGTGATTGATACCTGCGCCCGATCGAGGTCATGCCAGCCAAAGCGCGCCTCGATGAAATCTCGCAGAGCGCCGGCTAAGGCGGGGCCACTGCCTACCCGCCCATTCCCGTCATTCGCAATGGCGTTCACCCCGACAAACCATGTGCCCCCGGCGCGCAGCCATTTGACGATCTGCTCCGGATCACTGCGCGCTTCCAGCGCCAACGGAGTAACATGATCAACCCAAGCGGCGATGGCGTCGTCATAGGCAAACTTGACCCACCCATTGCGATCAAACGATGCGCACAGGGCGTCTACCATCCCAACGCCTTACGGAGCATGTTCAACGCCACCAGCGTCAGAAACACAGCGAATACGCGTTTCAGAGGTTTCGGATTCATCGCGTGGGCCAGCTTCACGCCCAAAGGCGCGGTGAACAGGGTCATCGACACGATCAGCACAAAGGCAGGCATGTTCACGGCGCCGATGGTCCACGGGGGCCGTCCCGCTGGGTCGATCTGGACAAACAGGAACCCAAGAACCGAGGGCACGGCGATCAGCACGCCAAATCCTGCAGCGGTCGCCACCGCCCGATGAATGGGGCGCCCGTGCAGCGTCATAAGGGGCACGCCGAAACTTCCGCCTCCGATCCCCATCAGGACCGACAGGAAACCCAGAACGGGCGCCAGCATGGCAATCTTGGGGCCTTTGAGCATATCCTCGGCCAGCCGCCAATGGGCTTTGCCAAGCCCCAAATACGCGCCGATACACAGGCCAAGAACGCCAAAAATCGCCTGCAAAACAACGGATTTCAGGCCCGAGGCGATGATCACACCGATCAGTGCGCCCGCGGCAATCCCCGGCGCCCAGCCCTTCAGGATATCCCAATCCACGGCACCCTTTTCATTGTGCGACAAGACCGAACGGACCGACGTCACGATGATCGTCGCCAAAGAGGTCGCCAGACAGATCTGCATCAGTTGGTCTGAGCCATAGCCAAGCGCCGAGAATGCGTAGAAGAATGCGGGCACCAGCACGATCCCACCGCCAACCCCCAAAAGCCCGGCCAAGACACCCGCAAAAGCCCCGATCGCGGCCAAAAGCGCGGTCATGGGCAAAAGGAGTGAGAGTTCTGGCATTGAGGGCCTCAGTCGGCAGGGACGTGTTCTGGCACAGATGACAGGGCTTCGGCGACCAACGCAACCCCTGCCCCGGGTTTCGGCGCGCCTTCTGACAGAATGCGCCGCCATTTGCGGGCGCCCGGGCGGCCCGTGAAGATGCCCAACATATGGCGGGTGATCGAATGCAGACGGAGGCCTTCGGCCAAGCGCGCTTCGATATAGGGATACATCGCCTCGACCACCTCATGCGCTGAGCGTCCGGGGGTGGTGTCGCCAAAGATCTGTTGATCAGCGTCCAGCAGCACGGTTGCCGGGTCGTGATAGGCGGCTCGGCCGATCATCACACCGTCCATGACGTCCAGATGCGCGCGGGTTTCCTCGAGCGTCGTGATGCCACCGTTGATCGACAGATGCAGATCCGGAAAGGCCTCTTTCATCCGGTGCACCAGCGGATAGTCCAATGGGGGGATGTCCCGGTTCTCCTTCGGGCTGAGCCCCTGAAGCCAGGCTTTGCGCGCGTGGATGGTAAAGCGGTTCACACCCGCGGCTTGGACCGTTTCAAGGAAGTCCGGCAGTACCTCTTCCGGCTCTTGCTCGTCGACGCCAATACGGCATTTCACTGTTACTTCAATATCTTGCGCCGCGTCTTTCATGGCAGCCATACAGTCCGCCACCAATCCCGGGTTGCGCATCAAGACTGCACCAAAGGTACCCGACTGCACCCGGTCCGAGGGACAGCCCACATTCAGGTTCACCTCGTCATAGCCACGCTCAACACACATCTTCGTGGCCGCGGCGAGTTCCTTCGGGTCCGAGCCGCCAAGCTGAACAGCCACGGGGTGTTCTTCGGCATTATAATCCAGAAGATGCAGCGCCCCACCCCGCACCAAAGCGGGCGCGGTGACCATTTCCGTATAGAGCAGCGCGTGACGGCTCATCAGCCGGTGGAAATACCGGCAATGGCGGTCGGACCAGTCCATCATCGGGGCGACGGACAGGCGGGCTGCTTGGCGTATGGTCGAATGCGTAGTCATCGCGCGCTACATAGGCGATCCGCGCGCGGGATGCCAGAGGGCGGTCGCCCGCCCCCGGCCAACTGGATTTAGCGCGGCGCCATGCGCACTGCGCCGTCCAGACGGATCACTTCGCCGTTCAGGAACGAGTTCTCAACGATATGGCGCACCATGCCGGCGAACTCGGCCGGGTCACCAAGGCGCGAGGGGAACGGGACCTGAGCACCAAGGCTGTCCTGAACCTCTTGCGGCAGACCGGCGACCATCGGCGTTTTGAAGATGCCCGGTGCGATGGCCATCACGCGGATGCCGTCGCGCATTAGGTCACGTGCCATGGGCAGGGTCATGCCCACCACGCCGCCCTTCGAGGACGCATAGGCCAACTGGCCAATCTGGCCGTCCATCGCCGCGATCGAGGCGGTGTTGACGATTACGCCACGTTCGCCATCATCCGTGACGGGGTCGGCCATCGCCATGCCCGCTGCCGCCTGAGAAGCACAGTTGAAGGTGCCTATCATGTTCACACCAATGACCTTGGCATAGAGGCCCGCGTCATGCGGTTCGCCCTTCGACTGGGTTTTCGCGGCGGGTGCGATGCCTGCG
>CALJDH010000271.1 GCA_938023895.1 uncultured Aliiroseovarius sp. | reverse complement strand
TGCATCAGCTCTTCTTCGGTGGTTTCCAGAGTTTTACCAACCACATAGCCCTGGATCATCTCTGTCACTTCCGGTCCGACCATGTGGGCGCCCAGAAGTTCGCCCGTTTTGGCGTCGAAGATGGTTTTGATCATGCCCTCGGGATCGCCCATGGCGATGGCCTTACCGTTACCAATGAACGGGAAGCGGCCAACTTTGATGTCATAGCCTTGCTCTTTCGCCTTGGCTTCCGACAGACCGACCGAGGCCACCTGCGGGTGGCAATAGGTACAGCCGGGAATGCTTTCAGGCTTCACGGGATGGGCGTGCAGACCTGCGATCAGTTCGGCCACCATCACGCCTTCATGGCTGGCTTTATGCGCAAGCCACGGCGCACCGGCGATGTCGCCGATGGCATAGAGCCCGCCCACACCGGTGCGGCAATGGGCGTCGGTCACGACATGGGTGCGGTCAATCTTGACGCCAAGCGCTTCCAGACCCAGACCCTCCACATTGCCGACGATGCCGACGGCAGAAATGACGGTGTCGAACTCTTGCTTTTCAACCTTGCCGCCGACTTCGATATGGGCGGTGACTTTGCCTTTGGCGCGGTCAAGCTGCTTGACCATGGCTTTCTCCATGACCTTCATGCCTTGCTTCACGAAGGACTTCTTGGCGAAGGCCGAGATCTCGGCGTCTTCCACGGGAAGCACGCGGTCCATAACCTCAACAACGGTAGTATCTGCACCCAAGGTGTTGAAGAAACTCGCAAATTCGATGCCAATCGCGCCCGACCCAATGACCAGAAGCTTCTTCGGCATGCGCGGCGGGTTCAGGGCATGCTTGTAGGTCCAAACCAGATCACCATCGGCTTCAAGCCCCGGTAGCTCGCGGGCGCGGGCGCCAGTGGCCAGAACGATATTCTTGGCAGTCAGCTCTTCAGTGCCTTTCTCGGTCTTGACCGAGACCTTGCCCTTGGCGGGGATCGTCGCCTCACCCATCACCACAGTGACCTTGTTTTTCTTCATCAGGTGGCCAATGCCGCCCGACAGCTGCGCAGCCACGCCGCGCGAGCGTTTCACGATGGCGGGCAGATCATAGTCGATGCTACCTGCAGACAGACCGAATTCTTTTGCGCGGTGCATCAGGTGGAACACCTCTGCCGAGCGCAGCAATGCCTTGGTCGGGATACAGCCCCAGTTCAGGCAGATGCCGCCGAGATGCTCGCGTTCGATGATGGCCACCTTCTGGCCCAATTGAGCGGCCCGAATGGCTGCAACATAACCGCCCGGCCCTGCGCCAATCACGATTGTATCATAACTCTGTCCTGCCATCGGTGGCTCCTCCTCATCAAGATAGTTTGGCATTAAACTATTTTGTTCAACGGATCAATTACCTCAGCGAAACCCCGCTATTCGCTCAGCGAAAACCGGGAAATTCGCTTCTATTCTTGCGCATCTTGCAGCTCGTGCAAGATGTGGCCATAGCCGCCTTCGCGGATAAACACCTCTTCCTCGGCGCTGCTGTCGCGCCCAAGAGCCTGATTTCTATAGGGAAAACGCCCAAAGCGGCGAATGATTTCACGATGGACACGGGCGTGAAGCGTATCGCCTTCTCCGCGCGGATCAGACATGCGATCTTGCATCAGTTCGATGCAACGGTCCTGCATCGCCATCTCTTCGCTGTGCATGAAGGGCATATAAAAGAATTGCCGCGTGGGCAGATCGATCTGCAAATCCAGCCCATTGTCGATTGCGCGTTCGGCACAAGCCAGCGCTGCAGCATCCGTCGCGAAGGACCGCGTATCGCCGCGAAACATGTTGCGCGGGAACTGATCGGTCAGGATCAGAAACCCCAATGCGCCCTCGGCAGTGTCCTGCCAGTGCTCCAGCGCACCCGCGCGCGCAGCTTCCCAACTGGGTAGAAATCTGTCGCGAATTTCTGTGTCGAGCGCTTCGGTCCCGTTATACCAACCCTCGGGCCCCGTATCGTCGACCCAAAAACGGATAATGTTCTGTGCAGTGGCCATAGCGTCCCCCCTCCTATTCACCCTAGCGGGGAGAGAGAACTCTGCAAGCCCCCGCGATCAGCTCTCGTCCTCTTCGTTGGCTTCCGCCTCGTCCGCCCAGAATTCCTGCGCCATGTCGACAGCGACCGGAGACGCCGCCGGGGCCATGGTCACAAATGCACCAGTGTCTTCGGGCGCAGGCGCCGAGCGCTGAGTCGAACGCCACAGGCCGTAAGCCAGCAGGGCCAGAAGCAGGACAGCCATGTAAGACCAGAAGCCGTTGGGGCCAACGACGCCCATCACCCAACCCGAGATGATTGGCCCGGCAATCGCGCCGATCCCGTTGATGAAAATTAGGCCTGCCGACGCTGCCGGCATATCATCAGGATCAAGGAAGTCATTCACATAAGCCAGAAGCAGCGCATAAAGCGGGTTGGTCATACCACCCATAATGAACGCAGCCGCCAATAGCAACGAGTAGTTCGACGACAAAAGAACAGGCAGGAACCCTGCCCCAGCCGCCACGGCGGTGACAATCAAGATCAGGTAACGCCGATCCATGCGGTCAGAAATCCAACCGATGGGATACTGAAGCACCAACCCGCCAATATAAAAGGTCGACACGAAGCCCGAGATTTGTGCGACGCTTAGCCCTGCCTGCTGACCAAAGACCGACGCCATACCGAACTGTGCTGCGAACACTCCGCCAAGAATGAAGAAGCCAACACAGCCCAAGGGGGAAATCGTATAGAGTTCGCGCAGGCTTAGACCTTTGGTCGTTTCAAAGGCCGGGGTTGGATTTACGGATAGAAGGATCGGGGCAAAGGCGATGGATACCAGCACCGATGGGATGATGAACAAGATAAAGTCCTGCGGA